>NZ_JAVKPH010000030.1:37036-39868 GCF_031432425.1 Ruixingdingia sedimenti
ACCCAGGGCGTCAAAGATCGTCGTCAGCGCCGCTCGAAATACGGCGCGAAGCGTCCGAAGTGAGGAACTGAGATATGTCGCGTCGTCACGCTGCCGAAAAGCGCGAAGTCCTGCCCGATGCCAAGTACGGCGACCGGGTTCTGACGAAGTTCATGAACAACCTGATGGTCGACGGCAAGAAATCGACTGCCGAGCGGATCGTCTATGACGCGCTCGACCGGGTGCAGGGCCGCCTCAAGCGCGACCCGATCCAGGCCTTCCACGAGGCGCTGGACAACGTGAAGCCGGCCGTCGAGGTCCGCAGCCGCCGCGTGGGCGGTGCGACCTACCAGGTTCCCGTCGAGGTGCGCCCGGTCCGCCGCGAGGCGCTGGCGATCCGCTGGCTGATCACGGCCGCGCGCAAGCGCAACGAGAACACCATGGAAGAGCGCCTGGCCGCCGAACTGTCGGATGCCTGCAACAACCGCGGCACCGCGGTGAAGAAGCGCGAAGACACCCACAAGATGGCCGACGCCAACAAGGCGTTCAGCCATTACCGCTGGTAAGAGGACAAGATGGCACGCGAATATCCGCTGAACCTCTACCGCAACTTCGGGATCATGGCCCATATCGACGCGGGTAAAACCACGACGACCGAGCGGATTCTGTTCTACACCGGCAAGTCCCACAAGATGGGCGAGACGCATGACGGCACCGCCATCATGGACTCGATGGCCCAGGAACAGGAACGCGGGATCACCATCTCGTCCGCCGCCACCACGACCTTCTGGGAAAAGACCTACGACGGCAAGAACCCGATCTCGCCGAAGCACCGGTTCAACATCATCGACACCCCCGGCCACGTGGACTTCACCATCGAGGTGGAACGTTCGCTGGCGGTGCTCGACGGTGCGGTCTGTCTGCTGGACGGCAACGCCGGGGTCGAACCGCAGACGGAAACCGTCTGGCGGCAGGCCGACCGGTACAAGGTGCCGCGCATCGTGTTCGTCAACAAGATGGACAAGGTCGGCGCCGACTTCCAGAAATGCCTCAACATGATCAAGGACCGCACCGGGGCCACCCCGGCGCCGATCGCCTTCCCGATCGGGGCCGAGGACAAGCTCGAGGGCATCGTCGATCTGGTGACGATGGAAGAGTGGGTCTGGAAGGGCGAGGATGCCGGCGCCACCTGGGCGCATATGCCCATCCGCGCCGAATTGCAGGACGAGGCCGCCCGCCGCCGCGCCGAGCTGATCGAGCTTGCCGTCGAGCAGGACGACGCCGCGATGGAGGCCTATCTGGAGGGCAACGAGCCCGACCAGGACACGCTGCGCGCGCTGATCCGCAAGGGCACGCTGGCGATGGCCTTCGTGCCGGTGACGGCCGGTTCCGCGTTCAAGCACAAGGGCGTGCAGCCGCTGCTGAACGCGGTGGTGGACTATCTGCCCTCGCCGCTCGACATTCCGCCCTACCTCGGCTTCGCCCCGGGCGACGAGACGGAAACCCGCAACATCGAGCGCAAGCCTGATGACGCGGATCCCTTCTCGGCGCTGGCGTTCAAGATCCTCAACGACCCCTTCGTCGGCTCGCTGACCTTCACCCGGATCTATTCCGGCGTGATGAAGAAGGGCGATTCGATGCTGAACTCGACCAAGGGCAAGCGCGAACGCGTCGGCCGGATGATGATGATGCATTCGAACGAGCGCGAGGAGATCGACGAGGCGTTCGCCGGCGACATCATCGCGCTGGCCGGTCTGAAGGAAACCACCACGGGCGACACCCTGTGCGACCCGTCCAAGCCGGTCGTGCTGGAAACGATGACCTTCCCCGAGCCGGTGATCGAGATCGCGGTGGAGCCGAAGTCGAAGGCCGACCAGGAAAAGATGGGCATCGCGCTGGCGCGTCTGGCGGCCGAGGATCCGTCCTTCCGGGTGGAAACCGATTTCGAATCGGGCCAGACGATCATGAAGGGCATGGGCGAACTTCACCTCGACATCCTCGTCGACCGCATGCGGCGCGAGTTCAAGGTCGAGGCGAACATCGGCGCCCCGCAGGTGGCCTATCGCGAGACGATCAGCCGCGAGGCGGAAATCGACTACACGCACAAGAAACAGACCGGCGGTACCGGCCAGTTCGCGCGCGTGAAGCTGGTGATCACCCCCACCGAACCCGGCGAGGGCTACAGCTTCGAGTCGAAGATCGTCGGCGGCGCGGTTCCGAAGGAATACGTCCCGGGCGTGGAAAAGGGCATCAAGTCGGTGATGGACTCCGGTCCGCTCGCGGGCTTCCCGGTGATCGACTTCAAGGTCGCGCTGATCGACGGCGCGTTCCACGACGTCGACTCCTCGGTGCTGGCGTTCGAGATCGCGGCCCGGGCGGCGATGCGCGAGGGCCTCAAGAAGGCCGGCGCCAAGCTGCTGGAACCGATCATGAAGGTCGAGGTGGTGACGCCCGAGGAATACACGGGCTCGATCATCGGTGATCTCACCAGCCGTCGCGGCATGGTGCAGGGTCAGGACAGCCGCGGCAACGCCAACGTCATCACGTCGATGGTCCCGCTGGCGAACATGTTCGGCTACATCAACAACCTGCGTTCGATGTCGTCGGGCCGTGCCGTCTTCACCATGATCTTCGATCACTACGACGCCGTGCCGCAGAACATCTCTGACGAGATCCAGAAGAAATACGCGTGATTTTTCGGTGCGCCGTGAGGCGCACCCTACCCAACCGTAGGGGCGCAGATCCTGCGCACCGCACCGAGACAAGGAGATGCCATCATGGCAAAGGCAAAGTTTGAACGTACGAAACCGCACGTGAACATTGGTACGATTGGTCACGTTGACCACGGGAAGA
>NZ_JAVKPH010000031.1:0-37735 GCF_031432425.1 Ruixingdingia sedimenti
AACAGGTGCCCGCCTTCCCGTGAAATCGCTGCCCGCGATCAGCTGAAATCAGTGCCCGCGATCCCGTGAAACACGCAGGCCACTTGGGAAAAGGCCGCAGGGCCGTATCCCCAAGCCGCCCTTGGAGCAGGGTCTTGGGAACTGGAAAACCCCGCCCTGCGCGCCCTGCGCGACAAGATCAGGAAGGGCAAGAAGACCCTGAAGGACGTCTACGGCGCACCATGCCGAGGCGTTGTTACGGGCTTGAACGGGGCCTTTGTGATCGACAGCACCACCAAGGAACGCCTCTGCACCCAAGACCCCCGGTCTGCCGATCTGCTGAAGCCTTTCCTCGAAGGCAAAGACCTGAAACGCTGGCGGGCCGAACCGCGCGGCCTTTGGCTGATCTACATTCCCAAGAACCGGATCGATATTGAAGACTATCCGGCCATCCGGGATTGGCTGCTGCCCTTCAAATCCGCTCTGGAAGGCCGTGCCACGAAACAGGCATGGTTCGAGCTACAACAGGCGCAAGAAGCCTATGCGCCGCACTTCGCCGCGCCGAAGATCAGCTACCCCCACTTCAACGACACGCGGAACTTTTCGTTTGAACCTCTGGGGGCGTTTTCAAATGACAAATCCTATCTGATCCCGTCTGACGACAAGGCGCTGCTGGGGCTTCTGAACAGCCGGGTGCTTTGGTTCATGCTGTCGTCCATGAGTCCCCCCGTTCGGGGCGGGTTTCATGAGCTGCGGGTGCAGTATGTCGAAAAGCTGCCCATCCCTGCTTGGAACGATCACGCGCGGGCCGAACTGGCCGAAGCAAGTGAACAGGCCAGCAAAGCGGCACGGGAACGCCTGACCCTGCAAACCGCCCTGACGCGCCGGATTCCCGATCTTTGCCCGCCTGGCCGCGACCCCAAGCTGACAACCCGGCTTCAAGAATGGTGGACCCTTCCCGACTTCGCCGCCTTCCGGGCCGAGGTGAAGAAGGTGTTCAAGGCCGATATTCCCCTGGCCGAGCGTTCCGCCTGGGAAGACTGGATCACCCGCGACCGCGCCGAAATCGCCCGCCTTTCAGCCGAGATCACCAAGGCCGAAGCCCAGATCGACAGCATCGTCTACGGCCTGTTCGACCTGACCCCCGACGAAATCGCACTGCTGGAAAGCGTAGTATGATCATCGCACCGAAATTCGAAGGCGATGACCACCTTGCCGCGATGGATATGCAGCATCAGTGCTATCACGATGCCCTGTCGGTTCTGGTCAGCCATTGCAACCGGCTGACCCGCTTCGCCAGGGACATGCTGGAAGATAGCCTGCATCCGACCTGGGGCTACGTCGAAAGGTTCGACCATCGGACCATGCAGGAAGCGCACGATCTGCTGGCCGCTGTCTGGCGGTGCCGGACCTGCGGTGCGCAAGGCCGATTGCCCTACGAGAATGTGGACCCTTGGCCGGAACCTAAGGTGGCCGACTGGTTGTCATGGCTCGACAACGAGGTAACGAGCTGGATCAAGGCTCCACGCCTTGTGCGCGCTGTCCAGATGATCCTGGCGAACCAGAACCAGGAACAGGGGTATCAGGCCGAGGAAGAACTGGCCGCAGCACTGGTTGCCCGGTTCCCGGACGTTCCTTGGACGCGCCCACTGTCAACGAGGTGAAGTCGCATGGCCACGAAGCCGAAGCCCACATCGAAAGCCCGCGCCAGCGTTCTGATCAAGACCGTGCCCTTCTGCGCCTTCGCCCGGTGTTCTGCCTCGCCCCGAATTAAAGGATGCCGGATTTTGAAGATGGCAAGAAATATGGGCGTTAACTTCAAACGTCACCCCGCGCCCCGCCTTAGGGTGATCTTAGGCAAGCACCGCCATCATGCTTGCAATTTTCGCTAGCACAACCTACCTTGCCCCGATGAACAGCAAGCACCGCAAGACCCTTGCCGCCGTCTTCACCGATCCGGTGTCAGGCACCATCGAATGGGCGGCAGTCGAAAGCCTGCTGCTGGCGGCAGGGGCGCGGCTGATCGAAGGGCGCGGGTCACGGGTGCGGTTCGAGAAGGATGGCGAGGTAGCGACGTTCCACCGCCCGCACCCCGCGAAGGAAGCGAAGCGATACCAGGTGCGCGATGCCCGCGACTTCCTGGAACGGATCGGGGTTAGACCATGACCAACACCATGACCTACAAGGGCTATGCCGCCCGGATCGAGTATGACGACGAAGACGGGATTTTCACGGGCCGGATTGCCGGTATCCGTGACGGGGTAGGCTTTCACGCCGACACCGTGGAAGGGCTGCGCGAAGCCTTCCATGAGGCTGTCGAAGACTACATCGAAACCTGCGCCAAGATCGGCAAGGAACCGCAGAAGACCTACTCGGGGCAGGTCATGTTCCGGGTCAGTCCAGAGGTTCACCGCAAGGCCGCGCTGGCCGCCGAGCTGTCGGGCAAGAGCCTGAACCAGTGGGCCGAAGAAGTGCTAGATCGGGCCGCAGGCTAACCCGCAGAACCTTTAGGCGTCTTCGATTTTACCCTGCTTTCAGGGAAAGGGCGCTGCCGGTCCAGGGTGTGAAGTATACGTTCCTATTTCTTGCCAACTTCACCCACTCAAAAACCCTCCTTTTTTTCAGCATGGGGCCAAATCGGGCGATGAAGGAACGGTTCACCACATCTTCGAAGGTGTCGTGATCATCGCAGAGGCGTTCATAGGTGCGCCAGTGCATGCCCTTGGGCTTGCCCCAGCCGCCGCCTTCCAGAACGCCCCCAGGCCAGCCCAAGCGGTCACGGATGCGATGCGCCCGCCGTGCTGCCCGATCCCCGGCGTCTTCACGCTGCGAGGGATAGGCGAGCTGGTAGCACTTACGGCAAGCGAAGATGCCACCGCCATAGATCACCGCTACACGCTTGCCACACCCACGGGCAGGGCAGAGGAACCAGTGTCTTTCGCCGCCCATGTGGCAGGGTGTTGTGGTCAGGTGGACGGGGTAGCTTTCGTCCTTCCATTCATCGCCGCCGCTTCTGTGCCGGTAGGTCAGGATCACGCGCCCCAGCTCTGCCCTGATGTTGACCGAAGCGACGACCTCGCCATGCCGCGACCAGGTGATGCGCCTGTTTGCCCCCGGCGTCAGCATGGCTTCCCGCTTCAGCCATCGCACATCAATCGACCGATAGCCTTCTGTCGTGTCCTTGGACCCGAAATGCCATCGCCGCCCGCTTCCACTACCACCCATGACCCCTCACAGATTTTCCCGAAATCATTTGGCAAAATACCCGATGCTCTCGCAGGGGCGATATGCGGGCCTCTCAGGGCCTTTCTGCCGCCGCCCGCCGCATCCACCCATATTTGGCTTCCCTAGCCTCTAGCGCGGGTCTGGCGCGCTCCTGGGCGGTCTTTCCGATGGCTTCCGATATGCCGAATGCCTTGCCCTTGATCTCTGGCGGGGCGGGGTGCTTGGCATGCTGGGCCGCGATGTATTCCGCCCATTCAAGGGCGCTCGCCTTGTCGTCTTTGCGGGTGTTCATGTTGATCTGCCATCCACCACAGACAGAACGCGCTACCACGTCCGCCGCGTAGGGTTTCAACACAAAGGCCGCAGAGCTGCCGCTTGTGCGCTCGATCACGGTGATGAGCTGGGCCAGCTTGTATGAGGGCCAGAACATGGACAGGTGAACGTGCGACCCCATGTCCGCGCCCACGTCCCGCCCCCAAAGGGCGACAAAAGGTAGTCCCTCAGAGCGACACAGACGCGCCAACTCGTCGCGGATGTATTTTTCTCGACCCCATTCACCACGCCCGAGGCAATGGCCTTCGTTACGCTCGCCTGCCGTCTCTAGGGCCGTCCAGGTGATCGTGATGCCGACATTCAGGGGCCAATCCATCGCATAGGCGAATGCTACTGCTTCACGGAACCGCATGAGCCTTTCCCGCTCTTTACGCCTTTCATGACGTGACGGACGAGGCCTTTTCTTCCCTACTATAGGATAGGGCCGTGCCGCTGGCCTCAGCACCCGTTGCACAAAAAGGGTTTCTGCAATCTCGTCGGAATATCTCGTCGCCAGATCAAACACGGGTGTTTTTCTCAGGTATTCTCTGCCGCCGCGTTTTCGTGCTGGCCTAGCCATGCCTCGAATGCGTCGCGCCTGATCCGTTGCACCGCGCCGATCCGCACGTGTCCACCTACTACCGCGTCACCGTTCCCGTCGAAGGCCGCGACGGCAAGACCCGCTTCCGCCCTGTGGGCGTCATGTTCCCGCAGCGGGACGGCGCCAAGAGCGCCTTCACCCTGAAGCTCGATTTCCCGGTCGGCGTCACCGAGCTGGTCCTGTTCGAGCCGAAGGATGCCCCGCCCGACGACCCGGAGTGAGAAGAAGGGGCGGCGCAAGCCGCCCCTGCCCCCGTCTTGCGACGGGCGCAACAGATCGTCGGAGATCCCCGCTGTCTGTCAGATTTCAGGGATTTTTGACTCAGGGCGCGAGGATTTTCAGTGCCAGACGGCGGAGGCCGTCAGGCACTTCCACCCCAATCGTCAAGCAAATCTGACCCACTGTGCCGGGGGCAAAGCGTCTGCTATGCGGACATTATGAACCGCCCCGGGTTTACCGGAGAGTAAAACTCTCAAAAGGTGAGCCTCATGACAGACAAGAAACACACCCCGAGCTACACGGCCGAGTTCCGCGCGCGCGGCGTTCGGCTTTTCCGCGAACATCGTTCTGATTACAGCAGCGACAGTGCCGCCTACCGGGCAATTGCCTCGAAGCTGGGCTGTTCATCTTTCAGCCTGCGGGACTGGTGTCGGCGCGCCGCGCGTGATGCAGGCGAGCTGTCCGGACCGACGAGCGAGGAGAAGGCGCGGATCAAGGCCTTGGAGCGTGAGAACCGTGAACTGCGCCAAGCCAATGAGATCCTGAAGAAGGCCAGCGCATATTTCGCTGCGGCGGAGCTCGACCGCCCCTTCCGCAAATGATCGCGTTCGTCGACGATCACCGTTCTGTCCATGGTGTCGGGCCGATCTGCCGGGTTCTGGGGATCGCACCATCGACGTTCTACGCTTTCAAGGCCGTGGAGCGTGATCCTGAGTTGGCATCGGATCGGGCCAGGCAGGATCGTCTGGATATGGTTGCCATCAAGGAAGCCTTCGATGGCAGTCGGGGCCGATATGGCGCGCGCAAGGTCTGGCACCAACTGCGCCGTGAAGGGCGCGACATCGCTCGCTGCGCGGTGGAGAGGCTGATGAAGGTGATGGGATTACAGGGCGTTGTCCGCGGCAAGAAGGTCATCACGACCAACCCCGATGCGGCCCAGCCTTGCCCGGACGACAAGGTGAACCGCGCCTTCGTGGCAGACATGCCGAACCAGCTCTGGGTCAGCGATTTCACCTATGTCTCAAGCTGGCAGGGCATGGTCTACGTGGCCTTCATCATCGACGTCTTTGCCCGAAAGATCGTCGGCTGGCGCGTCTCGACCTCAATGACCACCGGTTTCGTCCTCGATGCCCTGAACCAGGCCATCTGCCAGCGGGCGCCGTCCGAGGCTGACAAGCTGATCCACCACAGCGACCGCGGCAGCCAATACCTGTCGATCCGATACACCGAGCGGCTCGCGGAGGCCGGCATCGATACCTCGGTCGGCAGCGTCGGAGATTCCTACGACAACGCCCTCGCCGAAAGCATCATCGGCCTGTTCAAGACCGAGGTCATCAAGTTCCTCGGCCCCTGGAAGTCCGCTGGTCAGGTCGAATGGGAAACCCTGAAATGGGTCGACTGGTATAACAACACCCGCCTGCACAGCGCCATTGGCTACGTCACGCCGCACGAAGCAGAGGAGGCCTTCTATGCAAGCTTGAACGCCGGCGAAAAAGCAGCCTAATCATCGAACCAGAAACTCTCCGGTAAACCCGGGGCGGTTCATTACTGTCGTTCGTTGCCCCTGCACCAATGGCCGCTTCGGCGAGCTGTTCAAATCCTCTGAGGTTAGTGAATTGCTGTCACATCGGCTGCGCAAGAACTACAGTGTTGCCGTCTGGATCAACAAGCTGGGAGATTTTCGCAATATCGCCCACAGTCACCTTTTCTGTCTTGATATCAGCCTCGTTGAGGCGTGCCAGTTCTGCCTCAATGTCTCCGACGATCAATGTCAGGTATCCGCACCCTGCATCGGCGCTATTCCGAACAAGCTGGACGCCTGCGTTGTCCGCATGATGCCATTCGTTCAGGCCATCCATGGGTGCTGCGTCCGCAGGCCGACCAAATAACTTGGTGAGCCACGCTGCGCTGCGCTCCATGTCGGTGCAGTTTAGTTGCGCGTAAATTTTCTCAATCGGCATTTTTCATCCCTTTCGTGTTTTCCAAATGGTCAGCCAGTTTGTCGAGAATTTCGTCCCAGCCATGCCTGCGCATGTCCGCCGTCTCGCCTTTTCCAAGGAACACCGACTGGTCGATAAGGGTGAGGCGAGTTCCGCTGCCTTCGGGTTCGAGGTGAAGCGTTGTCATCGTTGTCGAGCTGACCTCCCCGGATTGGACCGACCGCATCACGCCTGCGTTGACGATGCACTTGGGCGGGTCGATTAGCAGATATCGACCATAGGATTCCGCCACCGGATCGCCCTCCGGCCCGAACCGGGATTTTTCAATCCCGTCCTCGCGAAAATCATGCTGGAATTCGGCGATTACCCAATCGTTGCCGGGAACATCCCATTGCAACCGTTCCTCCCGATCTGCCCACGCCTGAAAAACGCGCTCCGGCGGAGCGGCCAGTATGCGGGTGCTCTTGATGGTGTCAGGCGTGATTTTGTCAGGCATCGGGTGAACCTTTCTTGTCAAGGAAATGTTGAAGCCGGTCCAACCGCTGTTCCGTGCGTCGGCGGCGCTCGGACAGCCAGCTCTCGACGGCTGTAAGTTTTTTATGATCGACATTGCAGTAGCGGGTTCGCCCTCGCTTCTCGGTCACAACCAGCCCTGACTTTTCAAGAATGCGAAGATGCTGACCAACAGCCGACAGCGACATTTCCAACGGTTCTGACAGCTCCCCGACGCTCATTTCACCATCGCAAAGACGCGCGACAACAGCGCGGCGCGTAGGGTCGGCCAGCGCGGAAAATGCCAAATCAAGGTTGGAATCATACTGAAGCATATACTTCAGTGTAGTGGTTTCACCTCTATTGGCAAGTGTTTGGCGAAAAGCAGACTTTCATGCACTGCGCAGCATCGGTTACTCTGGGCTCGAAGCGGACGTTTAGGGCAAAATCAAGTAAGCGATCAGCAGGAATGCTCCAGCTACTGCAAGGCTTCGGAGCCAAGTATTCCCTTCCCTAAGTTTTCCGTAGGAATCCCAGTGAATGCGCTGGATGCGTTTATAAGCATGCACGGCTCGATCTACGAACGAGTGCAGCCATGAAGAATTTTCATTTGGGTCAAGCACAAGGCGAACATAGCATGCCTTTGAGTGACAGCTAAGGGCTCTTCGCGCCGATGGCGCTGATCCCGGCCTTGGTGCCGTTAGGGTCAGAAATCTGACGGAAAGCCAGAAATATCTGACAGGCGACACTGTCGCGGCGATCGCTGTCCGGGGGGATTCGGACAAGCCGAACGCCCCCGGTTTGGTGGGCCACGCGCGAAAGGCGCGTGTCCGTCTTGGGAACCGCCGGTTCCCCCACGCAAGGCCGCGCGCTTGACGGGGGCGAGGGGTTTCCCCGGCCTTCCTCCGCCTTCGGCTTCGTGCAGGCCGGGTGATCCCCCTCCCCTCGCCCCCTACGCGCAACCTTGCATGGGTCCCCCTCCTGCCCTCGCCGGGAGGCAGGGTTTCAGGAGAGGGGCGCGCTTCGCGCTTCCTCGCCAGAAACCCCGCCCGATTAAGGGCACCCCCGACCGAGGCACAGCCCAAGGCGGGACCGTTGCGAAAAGGAGTGCCACAAATGGCCGACACCACCACCGTTGACACCTACACCTGCACCGCTTGCATTCCTCACGCAACATGGCGCGGTTCTACCGCATGTAGATGCAGCCCACCCTATTTGGGGAAGTCACCCTCATCCGAGAATGGGGGCGCATCGGTCAAGCAGGGACGTGCCGCCATGATCAGTATGACGCTGCCGATGCGGTGCAATCTGCCCTGGATATGATACGCCGTTCGAAGCTACTGCGCAGGTACATGTAGCCTCAGCTCTCTTTTGCGGTGGTTCGGGGGTGAACCGCGCCGCGTTCCACGAAGCGGTCCTTCAGTTAGGCCTGCAAAAGATCGTCTCCCCTGACGATCGAGGAACTACTGCGGAGCAGCATACCGCCCTTCCTGCCGCTGGGCGGGGCAGCCAGACAGCCCTAGCACCGAACTCTGTTCTGCGCAACTTCCCGGATGAGAGGGGCGGCGCGAAAGGGCGCCGCCTGGCAGTACGGGATGAAGTGCTCCGTGGAGCAAGATCCAGTCGAAAAAGGATCAGTCGAAAAGCGCGACGGCCCGCGTCCAGCCGCCCGAGCCCGCCTTCACCTTGTAGGGGAAGCAGGCCACGGTGAAGCCGAAGGGCGGAAGTTCTTCAAGGTTGCAGAGTTTTTCCATGTGGCAATAGGGCTGCTCGCGGCCGGCGTAATGGCCTTCCCAGATCTTGCTGGTGTCGTGGTCCTGCTGCCAGACCTTGCTGGCATGGAAGAAGGGCGCATCCCAGCCCCAGGCGTCGATCCCGGTCACCCGCACGCCCATGCCCTGGGTCAGATGTAGCGTCGCCGCGCGGCCGATCCCGCAACCGGCGGTCAGGTATTCCGGCGTGCCCATCCGGCTCGCGGCGCGGGTGTTGACCAGCACGATGTCCATGGGCCGGATCTCGTAGCCGATACGCTTGAGCTCGGCGTCGATGTCGTCGGGCTGCACGACATAGCCATCCTCGAAATGCCGGAAGTCCAGCTTCACGCCGGGACGGAAGAACCAATCCAGCGGAACCTCGTCGATGGTCATCATCCGGTTTCCGTGGATGTCGTGCGAATGATAATGGTAGGGGGCGTCCATATGGGTGCCGTTATGGGTGGACAGCGTCGCCACCTCGAAGGCCCAGCCCTGCTGATTGGGCAGATCCTCGGGCTTCAGCCCGGGAAAGGCGTCCAGCAGCATGAAGGCGTTTTCCCGATTGTCGCGATACTCGATCTTTGGGATCATGTTGGCATGATCGAGAATGAGATCATTATCCAGCGTCACCGAAATATCGACGATCTTGGAGGGCATTTTCATCAGAGTTTCCTTTCACGTTGAAAGCCTTGGTTCGCCCGCTCGAAGCCGGGCCTCGGGGTGGCGGGAAAAGCCGCCGCACAGCGATTGACATTCGCCCCCACGCCACTAGAGCTTGGATCATGACCACCGCCACGAGTTCCCCACGCAAGCGTCTGTCGCCCGATGAGCGAAAGCGGCAACTTCTTGACAAAGCGGTGGAATTCTTCGCTGAAGAAGGGTTCGAGGGCGGCACGCGCCAACTGGCGCAGAGCATGGGCGTCACCCAGCCGCTGCTGTTTCGGTATTTCGCCTCGAAGGACGATCTGATCAACGCGGTCTACGAACGCGTCTACCTGTCGCAATGGAACCCGCAATGGGCGCGCGCGATCCGCGACAGCGCGCTCTCGCTTCAGGACCGGCTCGAAAGTTTCTACGCCAGCTTTAGCAGCGCATTCGACCGCACCTGGATGCGCATCTTCTTCTTCGCCGCGCTCAACGATCTGGAGATTCACCGCCATTATCTGATGCGGGTCACGCGCGCGCTCTTGCTGCCGATCTGCGAGGAACGGCGCCGGACGCTGGGTATCGAGACCGCGCTTCCGGTCACGGAGATGGAGCACGCGCTGGTCTGGACCATGCACGGCGCCATCTTCCACCAGGGGATCCGCGAACACATCTACGGGCTGCCGCCGGCGACCTCGGCCGATCTGGGCTATCGGCTGGCGATTCGCATGTATCTTGAAGACACGGCCCTGCACATCGCCCCGGAAATCGCCCGGATCGAAGCCTCGGGCGAGGCGGTGCATTTCGATCCCCTGGTCTGGAAACATCTGCTGGCCTGACTTCCCCTGACCTTCCCTCACCGCCCGGTCATCCAGGTGGCCAGGGCCGGAAAGATCAGGACCAGCGCCGCGGTGACGACCAGCATGCCCACATAGGGGGCGCCGCCCCGGAAGATCTCGCCCATGCGGACCGACCTGTCTGGGACCGAGCCCCGCACGGCAAAGACCAGCAGGCCGAAGGGGGGTGTCAGCAGGCCGGTTTCGATGACAATGATCCCGAAAATGGCAAAGGCGATCGGGTCGATGCCCAGGCCGGTGGCGACCGGCGCGAAGATCGGCACCGTCAGCAGGATGATCGACACGGAATCGACCATGGTTCCCATGACGATCCAGATCGCCGCCATCAGCAGCACGGCGACCCAGGCCCCGCCGCCCAGCCCGAGGATCGCGTCCTGGATCTGGTTGATGGCACCGCCCATGGCGATCAGGCGCGAATACATCGTCGCCGCGACCAGCAGAAACAGGATCGGCGCGGTGGTCCGGGCCGAGCTGGCGATCGCGGCCCGGATCTCGGGGCCGCGCATGCCCTTCGCCACGCCCAGGATCAGCGCCCCGACGGCACCCACGGCCGCCGCCTCGGTCGGGGTGGCGACGCCGCCCCAGATGCTGCCGATCACCACGAAGATCAGCGCCAGAACGCCGGCCACACCCAGCATTTCGCCGCGTAGCGCCCGGGTTCCGGGGGCGGCGGGGACGGTTTCGGCCGGAGCTGTAAGCGGGACTGTGTCCGGGGCGGCGTTGGGGTCGAAGACCGCGCGCAGGATCCCGTAGGCGATGAACAGGCTCGCCAGCAGGAGGCCGGGCAGGATGCCCGCCAGGAACAGCGCGCCGACGGAAAGCTCGGTCAGCACGGCCCAGACGATCATCAGCACCGAGGGCGGGATCAGCATGCCCAGGCAGGCGCTGCCGACGATCGAGCCCAGCGCATAGCTGCGCGCATAGCCGAAGCGGCGCATTTCCGGGTAGGCAATGCGCGAGAAGACCGCGGCCGAGGCGACCGACACGCCGGTTACCGCGCCGAACAGGACGTTGCCCAGAACCGTGGTGGTCACCAGACGCCCGGGGACGCGGCGCAACAGGCGGTCGAACACGGCGAAAAGATCGCGCGCGACGCCGGATTGCGAGATGAAATCGCCCATCAGGACGAACAGCGGAATGACCACGAAGGTGGGGCTGCGGATCGCTTCGAAAGCGCTGGTGCCCAGCATCGACAGCGCGATCTGCATGTTGTCGAACATCAGCCAGATGCCGATGAACGAACACAGCGCCATGGCGACAGCGATGTGGAACCCGGCCAGCACGCTGAGGATCAGCGCGACGATCATCCAGCCGACGATGGCCATACTCATCACGCGCCCTCCCCGGTGGTGCTGGGCGCGTGGCCCATGCCGGGATAGGCGAGTTCGTCCTCCAGCCGGCCGCGCAGATCCGCCACCGCCATGAGCAGGTAGCAGACCGCGGTGACCGCGGCGCTTGCCGCCAGGAGGATGCGCACCGGCCAGACCGGCACGCGCAGCGCGCCTTCGCCCTCGTATTCGCCGATCCGCACGGACAGCAGCATCTCGCCCCAGCCGGCCGCGACGATCAGCACGAACAGCGCGAAACCCGCCAGGGCGTTGGCGATCCGCAGCGCCAGCCGCATGCGGGGACCGCAGCTTTCCGACAGCACCTCGGTGCGCAACATCGAGCCGGCGAGAACCGCCGCCGGCAGCTGCAGGAAGGCGATCGCCACGACCGAGTTGCGCACGATCTCCGTCGTGCCCTGAAGCGGCGTGCCGAACAGGATGCGCCCGGCGATGTCGGTCAGGATCATCGCCGCCAGGAGCAACACCCAGAGCGCCGATAACCAGTTGAGAAAGCGGGCAATGGCCGTCATCGTCAATCCTCCGTTGGCAGGCCGGTCAGCCCTGGCTGCTTTCCACCGGCAGATCCTGACGGCGGCCCCATTCGTCCCAGGAACCGTCATAGACGCGCCAGTCCTGGTGCCCGCTCAGGTGCAGGCCCAGGGCCAGGATGCAGGCGGTCAGGCCCGAACCGCAGGTCAGGGTGACCGGCGCCTCGGGGTCGATGCCGGCCGCGCGGATCCGGCTCTCGATGTCCGCGGCGGGCAGCAGCCGGCGGCTTTCCTTGTCCAGCAGGTCGCCCCAATACAGGTTCCGGCTGCCCGGGATATGGCCGTTGCGGGTGCCGGGGTAGCGGTCTTCCTCGGTGCCGGAAAAGCGCCCCTTGGTGCGCGCGTCCAGAATCTGGGCGCCGGCGTTGCTGGCGGCCAGAACCTCGGGCCAGAGCGCAAGCCGGTCGCGGCGCGCGGCGGGCACGAAGGTCTTGGCGGCGGGGGCGGCGGAGTCGCCGCTTTGCAGCGCGCCCCCGGCGGCCTTCCAGGCGACCAGGCCGCCGTCCAGCACGCTGACCCGGTCATGGCCGTAAAGCCGGAACAGCCACCAGACGCGCGCGGCGCTATAGAGACCGGGCGTGTCATAGGCGATGACATGGGTGTCGTTGCCGATCCCGAGCGCGCCGACCTCGCGGGCGAAGAGCTCGGGACCCGGGACCTTGCGCGGCAGGGGATTGTCGGGGTTGGCAACCCGCGACAGGTCCAGGAACCGGGCGCCGGGAATATGCCCGGCGCCGAATTCTGCGGCGGCATCGCGGCCGGTGTCGGGCAGGTGCACGGTCGCGTCCACCACCACGGCGCCGGGCGTGCCGATATGGGCGACCAGCCATTCGGCCGACACGATCGCCGGAACGGAATCGGTCATCGGATTGTCCTTCGGGAAAGGGGAAATCGAACGGAAGCGGCGCGAGGAGGGCCCCCGTCCGCTTCCGGCCTTGGTCGCTCAGTCGAGGCTGTAATCCACGATCCAGTGGTGGCCGCCTTCGGCCGCTTGGGCGATGTAGGTCTGCAGCACCTCGGTGCCCGGCATGCCGCGCCCATTGGCATCGGTGGCGGATTGGCGCGGCAGGTCGGCCAGCGCGTTGGCCCAGTCGATGCGGGTCTGTTCGGGCAGGGTGCGGACCGTGGCGCCGGCGGCTTCCAGCCCGGCGAGGGCCGCGGCCTGCCGCTCGTTCATTATCACGCCCGAGCGCTGTTCGTATTCCCGCCCGACCTCGCGGATGATCGCCTGCACGTCTTCCGGCAACCGGGCCAGGCTGCGCGCGTTCATCGTCAGCACCGCCGTGGCCATCGCCCCGAAATCCACCAGCGTGTAATACGGGGCCGGTTCGTACAGGCGATAGGCCAGATAGGCGGAGGGGAAGACGAGCCAGCCGTCATAAACGCCGGTCTGCATGCTCATATAGGCGTCCGTCAGCGCGCTCTGGATCGGCACCGCCTGGGCGTATTGCAGCCAGGGCAGGTTCGGCCCGGCGCCCGAGATTTTCACGCCCTTCAGGTCGGCGAGGGTGTCCCAGGGTTCCACCGTGCCGATGTGGTAATTGTCGAAGCCGGACAGGCCCAGCAGCACCTGGCCGTAATCCCGATCGAAGGCTTCCTGCAGCCAGGGCACGGCGTCATAGGTCGCGCGGGCGGCGGCGATCGCGGCTTCCCCGTCGGTCGGGCCGAAGGGCGCGTAATATGGGAAGTTGTGCAGATACAGCTTGGACGGTTCGAGGCAGACGCAATAACCGCCGATATCCAGCAGGCCCGATTCCACCGCTTCGAGCGTGTCCGAGACCCCCACCAGGGCACCGCCGTAGCCTTCGATGAACGTCACCTCATGCTCGGTTTCCTCGGCCACGCGGCGGCGCACCTCGGGCACGAAGAACTGTTCGATCAGGTTCACGTAGATGGTCGGGGCAGAGGGATGCCCGGCCCCCACCCGCAGCGTGAAATTGTCCGCCAGCGCCGTCCCCGCGAAGGGCACGCATAGAACCAGCGCCCCCGCGAGGGCGGTCGAAAGTCCATAGGTATTCATGTCGTCCTCCTGAGCGTGGTCGGGCGAGCCTCCTCCGGCCGCGACCACCTTAATTATCATATGATAAATTATTGTCGGGCACGCTGTCAAGGTTCCGGTGCCAGGGCCGACGCAATTGTCGATGATCAACTCTCAGGCACCGCAGCAAACGTGGCGCCCCATGGCGGCGGGACAATCTTGAGAGGCTGAGCGAGAAGGATTCCCACCGGGAATCCCGTTGGCTAGACTTCTCCTATACTCAATCAGACGTGAGCGTCACGGGTCGTGTCGCGAATGTGGTGGAAATTCCGTAGCGGCGTGCTCCGGGCATGTGAAATTGGCTCCGATCAGGCTGCGAGGTCAAGTGCCATCGGCTCGAGAGGCTGAGCAAGGGTTTCCCAGCCATCGACCTTTCGCATCTGGATCTGCCCCGAGGCCAGGAGGGCCCAGAGCAGCATCGGCACGGTTTCGGCGCATGGCAGCACGTTCTGGGTCTTGCCCGGCGTGAACTCCTTGCTGGCGTCGATGAACAGGATGTCGCGCCGGTCCGCATTCGCGCCACCTTCCTCGCGCGAGCGGTCGAAGATCAGGATGGCGACCGGGATCCCCGTGGTGGTGAACAGGTTGGCGGGCAAACCCACGACCGCGTCGAGCAGGTTCTCCTCGATCAGCTGCTGGCGGATGCGCCCCTCGGCCCCGCCCCGGAACAGCACGCCATGCGGCACGATCACCGCGACACGGCCGGACTGGCGCTTGGCGATCTCGATCATGTGGGTGATGAAGGCGTAGTCGCCCTTTGACTTGGGCGGCACGCCGCGCCAGAAGCGCTTGTACTGATCGCTGTCGGCGTCCTCCGCGCCCCACTTGTCGAGCGAGAACGGCGGATTGGCCAGCACCACGTCGAAGCGCATCAGGTGGTCGCCCTCGACCAGCGCGGGGCTGTTGAGCGTGTCGCACCATTCGATGCGGGCGGCGTCCTTTGCGTGCAGGAACATGTTCATCCGGGCCAGCGCCCAGGTCGCTCCGTTCACCTCCTGCCCGTAGAGCGCGAAGTTCTCGGACCCGACCTCCTGCGAAGTCTGGATCAGCAGTGAGCCGGACCCGCAGGCGGGATCGCAGATCGTGTTGCCGGGCTGCGGCGAGGCCAGCTTGGCCAGCAGGCGGGACACGGCGGTGGGCGTGTAGAACTCGCCCGCCTTCTTCCCGGCGTCCGAGGCGAAGCGCGAAATCAGGTAGATGTAGCACTCGCCGATGATGTCCTCGGTCACTCGCGACGGGCGCAGGTCGAGGGCAGGCTTGGCAAAGTCCTCAAGCATGTTCTTGAGGCGGCGGTTACGATCCTTCGGGCGGCCGAGATTGGCCTCAGAGTTGAAATCGATATTGCGGAAGACGCCCTCGAGCTTGGCCCGGTTTGCGTCCTCGATCTTTTCCAGCGCTATGTTGATCAGCTCGCCGATATTGGCCTCGTTCCGCTGGGCGTGGACGTCGTAGAAGCTGGCGCCCTCAGGCAGGATGAAGCGCTCGCGCTCGAGGCGCCGGCGAATGCGTGCCTCGTCGTCGCCATATTGCTTGCGGTAGGTCTCGATGTGGTCGTTCCAGAGGTCCGAAATATACTTCAGGAACAACATCACGAGGATGTAGTCCTTGTACTGAGCGGGATCGACAGCACCCCGGAAGGTGTCGCAAGCCGCCCAAGCGGCATTATTGACCTGGTCTTGGGTAATCTGGTTGGTCATCAGACAATTTCCTTCTGGTCGGCGGCCTTCGCGGCCTCGCCGAGAATGGCGCTTACGAGCTCTTCCCGGCGAGCGGCGAGCTGTCGAAGCAGCTTCCCCTCCTGACGGGCCAAGGCATTGAGTTCGACGATGCGTTTCTGCGTGGGCAGGTCAGGGACGGCGATCTCGAGTTTTTCGAGGACCGCCATCGGGATCATCCGGAGGCTCGTGCCCTGTGCTTCCGCGCCTAGCCTGCGCTGCGCGTCGGGCTGGTTGATGGCCCAAGCGAGGTATTCGGGGAGAACGCGGGCCCTGTCCGGACGAACGATCACCAGCGGAACGATGACCACGGCAGGCTCCGGAAGTGGGTCGCGAATTGCCGCCGCAGCGTTCGGCTCGCCGCGCGAGCGAAACACGACCTCGCCGCCACGGACAAAGTATCGGTCGGGCAGCTTGCCCAGATCGTACCGTTGGAAGTCTGGGCCCGGTGCCGCGCCTTCCGTCCCGACATCACGCAGCTGCAGCGCCGGCACGCCGCCCTCAGGCAGTGGTTCGAGTCTGCCGCGTGCCGTGTAGCCGGAGTGAATGTCAGAGAGCTCCGCGAGCCGCATGGAAAAATCCTCTGTAAGGTGCTTACAGAGATCTAGGTTATCTCATCCGACGAGTCAATCGTCCAAAATGCAGTTTTTATCCTACAGAGAAAAATGCGTGCCCTGTAGCTGCCATGCGAGGGGGAACGGCTCCAGTCCTTGTGCCAGCGTCACCTCCGGCCCCTGCTTCCCGTCCAGGATCGCCTCGACGATGTCCGGCGCTAGCAGCGTCAGGCGCAGGACGCGGGTCATGTAGGATGGTGCGATCCCCTCTCGCTCGGCAAGTTCGGAAACGGTGGCGAACTCACCCGACTCCAGCAGACGCTTCCAGCGGAACGCGCGGGCCAGTGCCTTGACCAGCGTGTTGTCCGCCTTGCGGTCTGGCCGGACGCCATGGGGAAGCTGCATCTCCTTGCGCCCGCCGCGCTTCACGATGCGAAACGGAACGTGGAGCGTCATGGTCTCGGGGATCGTCGGCTCGCGGGTCATGCGGCCGCTCCCATGTCTCCAGCACGCATCTCGCGGGCGAGGCTCCCCAGACCATCCATGCGCAGCCGGACGTTGAGCCCATCCGTGCCGATGTCCACGCGCTCGACCAGCAGCGCCACGATACGCGCCTGCTCGGCGGGGAAGAGTTCGCCCCACAGCGGGTCGATCTGCTGCAGGGCGGTGCGGGCGTCGGCTTCGGTGATGTCGCTGGCGTGGGCGCTCGCCGCCTTCCACGTCCCGGCCACGATCTCGGGCTGGGTGACGGAGACGAAGGTCACGCCGTTACGGTCGAACACCTCGACCAGCTTGGCGAAGTCGGCCAGCGAGCGGCTGAGGCGGTCGATCTTGTAGACTACGACCACGTCGACCAGCCCGTCCTCGATATCCTCCAGCAGCCGTTTCAATCCGGGCCGCTCCAGCGTGCCGCCCGAAATGCCGCCGTCGTCATACTGATCGCGGACCAGCACCCAGCCCTCGGAGCGCTGGCTGGCGATGTAGGCCTCGCAGGCCTCTCGCTGGGCGTGCAGGCTGTTGAACTCCTGCTCCAGCCCTTCCTCGGAGGACTTCCGGGTGTAGACGGCACACCGCAGCTTGCGGACGACCTTCGATTTTTCCGGCGGCTTCGTCATGTCCGCCCCCTGTGGCTTTTGAGCCCGAAGAACACCCAGCCGTTCCAGCGCGTAGGATGGACAATGCCATCTATGCGACGCTGACCCGGCAATCGGGCTTGATGCGCGAAATGCGCGCGGTCGCCAACAACATCGCGAATGTCTCGACCACCGGCTTCCGGCGTGAGGGCGTCTTGTTCGCCGAACATGTCGCGGCGCTGGGCGGGGCAGAGCCATCGCTCTCGATGTCCCATGCCAACGGTCGCCATGTCGATCTTGCGCAAGGCCCGCTGGCCCAGACCGGCGGCACCTTCGACTTTGCCATTGAGGGCGAGGGATTTTTCCAGATCGAGACGCCAGAGGGTGTGCAGCTGACGCGGGCGGGCAATTTCACGCCTTCGGCCGAGGGCGAGTTGCTGACGGCGGATGGCCATCGGCTTCTCGACAGCGGCGGGGCGCCGGTCTTCGTGCCTTCCGACGCGCGCGCGATCGCGGTGGCGCAGGATGGCACCCTGTCCGCCGATGGCGCGCCCCTGGCGCAGATCGGGATCGTGCTGCCAGCCGATCGCACCTCGCTCCGGCATGGCGGGGGCACGCGCTTTGCCTATGAAGGCGAGATCGAGCCAGCCGAAGGCGCCGTCTTGCTGCAAGGCTATGTCGAGGAATCGAACGTCGATCCCATCTCTGAAATCGCGCGGATGATCGAGGTTCAGCGGGCCTATGAAATGGGCCAGACCTTCCTGGACCGCGAGGATGAACGCATCCGCAGCACCATATCAACTCTTAGCCGATGAGGTTTCACCATGCGCGCACTTCAGATTGCCGCGACCGGCATGAGCGCCCAGCAGATGCGGGTGGAGGTTATCTCCAACAACCTGGCGAACATGTCGACCACGGGCTACAATGCCCGGCGGGCGGAATTCGCCGATCTTCACTATCAGCAAATGACGCGCCCGGGCACGATCACCGCCAATGACGGGACAGTCGTGCCTGCGGGCGTTCAGCTGGGTCTGGGCGTGCGTCCGGCGGCGGTTTCTGTCACCCTGGCGCAGGGGTCGCTTGCAGCGACCAATGGCGATCTGGACGTGGCCATTGACGGTCACGGCTATCTTGAGGTGACCTTGCCCTCGGGTCTTTCCGCCTATACGCGCGACGGCGGGTTGAAACGATCGCCCGACGGTCAGATCGTCAATTCCGATGGCTATCCCGTGGTGCCGGGGATCACGATTCCGCAGGAAACACGCGCGCTTGCGATCAATGCCGCAGGCGAGGTTTATGCCTATTTCTCTGACCGCACCGAGCCGGAGCTTCTGGGTCAGTTCACACTGGCCAGCTTCACGAATGAAAAGGGCCTTGAGGCGATCGGGTCGAACCTTTTCCTTGAAACCGGCGCTTCCGGGCCGCCGCAGGCCGGGGCGCCGGGCGAGGCGGGGTTGGGCACATTGCGCCAGGGCTATCTTGAAGAAAGCTCGGTCGATCCGGTCCGCGAGATCACCGAACTTATCAAGGCGCAGCGCGGGTATGAATTGAACGCCAAGGTGATCACGGCGGCCGACCAGATGCTTGGCGCAACCACGCAGGTGCGCTGATGTCCTGGCGCGGAACTATTGCGGTGCTTGGCGTGCTTGTGGCCTGCGGCGCGCAGGCATGGGGCGATACCGTCGTGGCCACACGGACGATTCGGGCATTGTCCGTGATTCAGCCAGAAGATGTGGACATTGTGCCCGACATCATCCCCGGCGCGCTGACTCTTCCCGAAGACGCGATCGGGCTAGAGGCGCGCGTGTCGCTTTATGCCGGGCGCCCCATTCGCCCCGGCGATCTGGCGGCCCCGGCGCTGATCGAGCGCAACCAGATCATCCCGCTGATCTACCGCAATGGCGCGTTGACCATAAAGACAGATGGGCGCGCCCTTGCCCGTGGCAGCGAGGGAGAGGCCATCCGGGTGCTGAACCTGTCATCCAAAGTAACCGTAACGGCGACTGTTGATGCCTCGGGCGCGGCCGTCGTCGGGTCCCATTGAAGGAAATCACCATGCGTGGCGTATTTTTGATCCTGCTGCTCTCTGCCGGTCTGATGGCCTGTCAGAGGCTTGAAGAGGTGGGCAAGGCACCGGCCTTCACACCGGCCGAGGCCGGTAATGAATTCTACGCGATGTCAAGTGTGCCCATGCCGATGGATCACGCGCCGCTGTCGGGCACGACCGAGGCCTCGCTGTGGTCGGGCGGGCGTGGCTCGCTTCTGGGGGATCGACGTGCCGCCCAGCGCGGCGATATTCTGACGGTCGTGATCGAAATTGACGAAAAGGCCGAGATCTCGAACAGCAGCGGGCGCAGCCGAAGCGGATCGGAATCGATGGGCATTCCCTCGATGCTTGGCATTCCGCAGCGGCTCGACCGCAAGCTGCCCGAGGGCGCCAGCATGGCCGATGCGGTTTCCACCGATTCCAGTTCCTCGTACCAGGGCAACGGCTCGGTCGCGCGCAAGGAAAAGCTGACCCTGCGGGTCGCGGCGACGGTTCTGGACCGGCTGCCCAATGGCGTCTTGCGCATCCAGGGCAGTCAAGAGGTCCGCGTCAATTTCGAGGTGCGTGAACTGATCGTCACCGGCTTTGTGCGCCCCGAAGATGTCAGCCGCCTGAATGAGGTGACCTATGACAAGATCGCCGGGGCGCGCATTTCCTACGGCGGGCGTGGTCAGATCACGGATGTTCAGCAACCGCGCATCGGTCAGCAGATCGCCGATGTCCTGCTGCCGTTCTAGGGGGTGAAATGCGTAAAATTCTTCCGATCATCCTGGCCCTGATCGGGCTGGCCGGCGGCATGGGCGCGGGGTATTTCCTGCGTCCGCCCGCCGAGGTAGCGGCAGAAGGCGAGGGGGCCGATCCGGCCCCGGACGCCCCAACTGCTGCGGCCGCGCCCGCCGCGGTTGAATATGTGAAACTGAACAATCAGTTCATCATTCCGGTCGTGCAAAACGCGCGCGTCGAGGCGCTTGTGATTCTGTCGCTCAGCCTGGAGGTGAAGACCGGCGCCACGGAACGGGTTTATTCGGTCGAACCGAAGTTGCGCGATTCCTTTCTGCAGGTCTTGTTCGAACATGCGAATGCGGGGGGCTTCAACGGCGCGTTCACCGAGTCGATCAATATCTCGGCCCTACGTCGCGCCTTGCTTGAGGCGGCCCAGAAGACGCTGCAGAAAGATGTCACGGGTGTCCTGATCTCTGACATGGTCCGGCAGGACACCACCTGATTTCGGGGCCGGGGCGGTCCTGCGCACTGCCCTGCGCATGTTGGTGAAGCCCCGCCGTCCGCCCGGGGGGCCTTGACCCGCCGGCTGGTTCTCGGGTCCGTGGCGGCCCAAGGGGCTACGGACATGCGCCGCCACGGCGGGGGCGCCGATTTTCGCTTTACAAATGACATAAAGAGATAACATTATCCTTGGCAGCGGCGCGCCAGGTTGCAGGGCGGGGCACGCTGAAAGGGCCCTTCCGGGGCCACCTGCGATGCAGAGGAGGTCGACCATGGAAATGTCATCGCTGACGGCGCGTCAAATTTATGAACATGCCAAGGCAAATCCCACCCGCCGCCGCTTTGGCTTTGGCCGCAAGCCGATGCTGATCAATATCGATCTGCAGCGCGCCTATACCGCGGTCGGCGAATTTGCCACCGCCTATGAAACAGACCCGAAGCAGCTGGATTACGTCAACCAGTTGGCCGATCTGGCCCGCGTCAAGGGGCTGCCGATCACCTGGACCTATGTCGCCTACATGGAATCTGGCGAAGACTGCGGCGTCTGGGGGACGCGCACGAACACGCCGGATTCGCTGCAGAATATCAAGGTCGGCTCGCCCCGTTCGGAACTGGATCCGCGTCTGAACGTGGACACGGTCAAGGACATCGTGATCAACAAGCGCATGGCCTCGGCCTTCCACGAGACGAACCTGCAATCGCTGATGGTCTGGCATCAGTGCGATACCGTGGTTCTGACCGGGGGCTCGACCTCGGGCTGCGTGCGGGCCACCGTGGTGGATGCGATCTCGCGCGGCTATCGCGTGATCGTTCCCGAGGAATGCGTGGCCGACAAGCACGAAAGCCCGCATTTCGCCAACCTTTACGACATCGCGGTGAAATATGGCGACGTGATCCCGGTGGCCGAGGCGATCGCCTGGTATGAAGCCTTCCAGCCCGAGGCGCGCTGAGATGACCGAATCCGTGAACGAAATCCGCCCGGATCTGGGGCTTTATGATTATTTGCCCTGGCCGGGCCGGCCGAAGATCACCTGGCCCGGCGGCGCGAAGATCGCCGTCTGGATCGCGCCGAACATCGAGTTCTACGAATACGATCCGCCCAACAACCCCACGCGCACGCCCTGGGCACGGCCCAATCCGGATGTGCTGCAGTATTCGCACCGCGATTACGGCAACCGGGCGGGTTGGCAGCGGATGATGGCGGCGATGGACCGGGCGGGGTTCCGCGGGTCGGTCTCGCTTAACGTGGCGCTGTGCGATCATCACCCGGAAATCATCCGCGCCTGCGCCGACCGAGGGTGGGAGTTCTTTTCCCACGGCATCTACAACACCCGCTACGTCTACAACATGACGATCGAGCAGGAACGCGCGATCATCCGCGACGCCTTTGACACGGTGCGCCAGCATACGGGGCAGGAACTGGCGGGCTGGCTGTCGCCGGCGCTGTCGAACAACCTGTGGACGATGGACATCCTGTCCGAGGCGGGGATCCAGTATACCTGCGACATGTTCCACGATGACCAGCCGATGCCGGTGAAGGTCAAGACGGGGCGGCTGATCTCGATGCCCTATTCGCTCGAGATGAACGACGTGATCGTCTACAACAGCCAGAAGGTGACGCCGCGCCATTATGGCGAGATCATCAAGCGTCAGTTCGACCAGCTGTACAAGGAAGGCGATGAAAGCGGCACGGTGATGTGCATTCCGCTGCATCCCTATCTGGTCGGCCAGCCGCACCGGATCGAGGCCTTTGCCGAGGCGATCGACTACATCGCCGGGCATGAGGGCGTGTGGAAGGCGACGGGGCGCGAGATTGCGGCGCATTACCACGCCTCGGGCGCCTATGACGCGATGATCGCGGCGATGGCCGCGCATGACCGGGGGACCCGCTGATGCCGATGCCCGACAGCTACCTGCACTATCCCGTTCGCCGCTATGGCATGGACCATGACCGTTACGACTGGTCCGATCTGTTCACCCGCAAGCCGATCCAGTGGCCGGGCGGGGCGCGGATCGCGCTTTCGGTGGTGACGCATCTGCAGCACTTTCCGCTCGACATGCCGGCCAAGCCCTTCAAGGCGCCGGGCGCGCTGTCGATGCCCTATCCTGACTTTCGCTATTTCACCAACCGCGACTATGGCAACCGGATCGGCGTGTTCCGGGTGCTGCGGCTACTGGCGGAGAAGGGTTTGCGCACCAGCTTTGCGATCAACGGGATCATCGCGTCGCGCTATCCTGCGGTGATCCGCGCGGTGGTTGACGGTGGGCATGAGGTGGTGGCGCATGGCCTTGATATGGGCAAGGTGCACCACTCGGGGCTGGAGCCCGAGGCCGAGGATGCGATCATCGCCGAGGCGCTGCGCCTGCTGCGTGCGGCCAGCGGCCAGAAGGTCGAGGGCTGGCTGTCGCCGGGCCGGGCGCAGGGTTTCAACACGCCCGAACTTCTGGTGAAGAACGGCGTGACCTGGTCGCTTGACTGGGCCAATGACGATCTGCCCTATGAGATGCGGACCAAGGAAGGCCCGCTGCTGGCGATGCCGCAGGCCTATGAGACCGACGATCAGGTCGTGGCGAACGAGTATTTCCACTCGGAACCCGACTGGGTGCAGCAGGTCAAGGACCGGTTCGACGTGCTTTATCGTGAAAGCGCGGACTACGGTGGCCGGGTGATGAGCCTGCCGCTGCATTCCTGGGTCTCGGGGATGCCTTATCGCGTGGAATATCTGCGCGAGGTGCTGGACTATATCCTGTCGCATGACGGCGTGTGGTGCGCACCGGTGGGCGAGATCGCGGCAGCCGCGCGCGCGCAGGTGTGACCATGACCCACCCCCGCACCATGTTTGCCAAGATCTGGGAGGCGCATGAAATCCTGCGCCACCCGTCGGGCCCGTCGCTTTTGTATATCGACCGGGACATGATCCATGAGGGCAGCTTCCATGCCTTTGCCGATCTGAAGCGGCGGGGCCTGAAGCCGCGCCGACCGGGGCAGGTCTTCGGCATCGCCGATCACTATGTGCCGACCACCGGGCGCAGCGCGGCCGAGGCCGCAAGCCCGGCGATTGCCCGCATGATCGACACGTTTGACGAAAACATGGACTGGGGCGGGGTGCGCCACTTCAGCCTTTCCAGCCGGCAGCAGGGCATCGTGCATGTGGTGGCCCCCGAACAGGGGATCACCCTGCCGGGGCTGACCATCGTCTGTTCGGACAGCCACACCTCGACCCAAGGGGCGCTGGGGGCAATCGCCTTTGGTATCGGCCAGTCGGAAAACGCCCATGTGCTGGCCACGCAGACGCTGTGGCAGACCCGGCCGAAAACCATGCGCGTCACCGTCGATGGCGCGCTGGGGCAGGGGGTCAGCGCCAAGGATGTGATGCTGGCGCTGATCGCCCAGATCGGCGCGGGCGGGGCCGGGGGCCATGCGATCGAATTTGCCGGATCGGTGGTGCGGAACCTCTCGATCGAGGGGCGGCTGACGCTGTGCAACATGTCGATCGAAGCGGCGGCGCGCCTTGGCATGGTGGCCCCCGATGAAACCACCTTCACCTATATCCGCGGCCGCCATTACGCGCCAAGCGAGCAGGAATGGGACAGCGCGCTGGATCAATGGCGCCGCCTGCCCACCGATGAAGGCGCGGTCTTCGACCGCGAGGTAACGCTGGACGGCGCCGCGATCGCGCCGATGGTCACCTGGGGCACCAGCCCCGAGGATGCGCTGCCGATCACCGGCCGCGTGCCCGACCCGGCCAGCTTTGCCAGCGCCGACAAGCGCGCGGCGGCCGCGCGCGCGCTGGACTACATGGGCCTGACGCCCGGCACCGCGCTGGAAGGCCTTGCGATCGACAAGGTCTTCATCGGGTCCTGCACCAACGCCCGGATCGAGGATCTGCGCGCCGCCGCCGCCGTTCTGAAGGGGCGCAAGGCCGTGGTTCCGGCGATCATCGTGCCGGGGTCCACCCCCGTGCGCGATCAGGCCGAGGCCGAGGGCATCGCGCAAGTTTTCCGTGACGCGGGCTTTGACTGGCGCCAGTCGGGCTGTTCGATGTGCGCGGCGATGAACGGCGATGTGGTGGGGCCGGGGGAACGCTGCGCCTCGACCTCAAACCGCAACTTCGTGGGCCGCCAGGGCCCGGGCGCGCGCACCCATCTGGTCAGCCCCGCGATGGCCGCCGCCGCCGCGATCAGCGGCAAGCTGACCGACGTGCGCCGGATCTGAGAGGACGACATGAAAGCCTTCATCCGCGAAACCTCGACCGTGGCGGTGGTGCCGATCGTGAACTGCGACACCGACCAGATCATTCCTGGACGGTTCCTAAAGGCCGACCGGGCGCAGGGCTATGGCCAGTTCCTGTTCCACGACATCCGCCGCGACGCCGACGGCACCCTTGACCCCGCCTTCGCGCTGAACCGCCCGGATGCCGCAGCCGCAACGATCCTTCTGGTGGGCGACAATTTCGGCTGCGGATCATCGCGTGAGGGGGCGGTCTATGCGCTGGTCGACCACGGCATCCGCGCGCTGATCGCACCCGGCTTTGGCGACATCTTCTACAACAACGCGCTGAAGAACGGCCTTGTGCCGGTGCGCCTGCCCGCGCCGGTCTGCGACGCGCTGGCCGCGCATCTGGCGGCCCATCCGCAAGATCCGGTGACGGTCGATCTTGAGGCGGGGCAGGTCACGCTGCCCGGCGATCTGGGCGCGCATCCGATCACGATCGAACCCTTTGCCCGCGACTGCATCCTGCGCGGCCTGGATGAGATTGAACTGACCCTGACCCATCTGGACCAGATCGAGGCGTTTGAGGCGGCGCGCATTGCCGCCAACCCCTGGCTGGGCCGCTGAGACCGAAAAAGGACCAACAGATGACCCTTACCCGCACGAAACGACTGCGCCAGGCCCTTGCGGGC
The DNA here is from genome assembly GCF_031432425.1 of Ruixingdingia sedimenti. Taxonomy (NCBI): domain Bacteria; kingdom Pseudomonadati; phylum Pseudomonadota; class Alphaproteobacteria; order Rhodobacterales; family Paracoccaceae; genus Ruixingdingia; species Ruixingdingia sedimenti. Next base: position 25,457 of record NZ_JAVKPH010000031.1, read on the forward strand.
GACCGGGCGATCATGGCCCCGGGCGTCGTCGATGCGATGTATGCCCGCCTGGTGGCCGAAGCCGGGTTCCCCGCGATGTACATGACCGGCGCGGGCACCTCGGCCACGCGGCTGGGCTATCCGGATGTGGGCCTGCTGACGATGACCGAAATGGTCGACAACGCCACCCGCATCGCCGATGCGTCTGACGTGCCGTTGATCGCGGATGCCGACAACGGCTTTGGCGGGCCCTTGAACGTGCGCCGCGCGATCCAGCTTTATGAACGCGGCGGGGTCGCGGCGGTGCATCTGGAAGACCAGGTCCTGCCCAAGCGCTGCGGCCATCTGTCGGGCAAGCAGCTGATCTCGGCCGAGGATATGGTGGCCAAGGTCAAGGCCGCGGTGGATGCGCGGTTGGACCCGGATTTCGTGGTGATCGCGCGCACCGACGCGCTGGCGCTGCATGGCCGTAACGCCGCCTTCGACCGGGCCGAGATGTATCGCGAGGCCGGCGCCGATGTGATCTTCATCGAAAGCCCCGGCCCCGATGATCTGCCCCATATCGCGCCGCGGTTTCCGGGTGTGCCGCTTCTGTACAACATGGCAACGTCCGGCAAGACGCCGTTCCTGTCGCGGTCCGAGGTCGAGGCGCTGGGCTTCAAGCTGATCATCTATCCCAACTGGCTGCTGCTGTCGGCCTGCGAGGCCGCGCGCCGCACGCTGGAGGTGATGAAGACCGAGGAAAGCATCGCTTCGATCGCGCCCAATGTCATGACCTTCAAGCAGTTCTTCGACATGGCCCGGATGGCCGAGGTGCAGGAACTTGAGGCGCGTTATGGCACGCCCGAGGAAAGCCGCACCGATTATTGAAATCATCCCGGCGCCCCCGGCGCCGCCTTGCCAAAGAGGCCGAAGATGGCAGTTCTGTCCGCCGAAGGCGTAGAGTTCGATTTCGAAATGCCGGTCGTGGTGGTCGGCGCGGGGGCCTGTGGCCTTGTCGCGGCACTGGCCGCGCATGACGCGGGCCAAGAGGTGATGATCCTTGAACGCGACGAAAGCCCGCGCGGATCGACCTCGCTGTCGGCGGGGCTGATCCCGGCGCCCTGCACCCGCTTGCAGCGCGAAGCCGGGATTGAAGACAGCCCCGAATTGTTCGCCGCTGATCTGGTGGCCAAGACCCACGGCCACACCCCGCCGGACATGGCGCTGGTGGCGGCGCAGGCGGTTGGGCCTATGATCGACTGGCTGATGGACAGCCACGGGATCGAACTGGAACTGGTCACCGGCTTCCTTTATCCCGGCCATTCCCGGATGCGGATGCATGGCCCCAAAAGCCGCACCGGCGCGGATCTGGAACAGGCGCTGCTGGCGGCGGTGGCGGCGGCGGGGATCGATCTGGTCACCGGCGCCTCGGTTGAGGATTTGTATGCCGATGCCGACGGGCGCATCACCGGGTTGCGCTTCCGTCGCCCCGATGGCGCGCTTGAATCCCTGGGCTGCCGGGCCGTGGTGCTGGCCTGCTGTGGATTTGCGGGCGATGTCGACATGGTGCGCCGCTTCATTCCCGAAATCGCCGATGCCGAATGCTGTGGGCATCTGTCGAACACGGGCGATGCGGTGAGATGGGGCGAAGGCTTGGGCGCGGCGCTGGCCGACATGGGCGCCTATCAGGGGCATGGCTCGGTCGCGCATCCGCATGGTCTGCCGCTGACCTGGGCGGTGATCACCAAGGGCGGTGTCTTGATCAACGCCGAGGGGCGGCGTTTTTCGAATGAAATGCGCGGCTATTCGGAACATGGCGCCGAGGTGGCCGCGCAACCGGGCCATGTCGCCTGGGACATCTTCGATGACCGTGGCGAGCAAGAGGCGATCGGCTTTCACGACTATCGTGAAATCCGCAAGCTGGGCGCGGTCAAGACCGCCGCGACGCTGGACGAATTGGCCGCGGCCACCGGCCTGCCGCTTGCGGCGCTGCGCGCGGAATTCGACGCGATTGCCGAGGCTGCCCGCACTGGCACGCCCGACCGCTTTGGCCGCCGCTTTACGCCCGACGATCTGCTGCAGCCGCCCTTTCATGCGGTCAAGGTCAATGGCGCGCTGTTCCACACCCAGGGCGGGCTTGTGATCGACGCCGAGGCGCGGGTGCTGCGGCCCGATGGTCGCGCGCTGCCCAATCTGATGGCGGGTGGCGGCGCGGCACGGGGGCTGTCGGGCGATTCCAACTATGGTTACCTGTCGGGCAACGGCCTGCTGTCGGCCACCGCCTTCGGGCGCCTGGCGGGGATCAGCGCCGCGCGCATCGCCGCCAGCGGCGCCTGACCGCGCCGGGGGCGGATCCGGGCACCTAGCCCGGCTGCGCCCCGTCCAGCGTGAAATCCTTGCCCGCTTCGCGGCGCAGCGTGACGCGGTATTCATAGCGATCCGCGCAATACAGGATTTCTGCGGCGTAAAAGGGCACCAGCGCGGCATCGTAGAACAGCCTGTTCACCCGCATCAGCGGCGCGCCCACCGGGATCTGCAGGTGCTGCGAGGCATATTCATCGGCCAGCGTCGCGGTCAGCGCCTGTTCGACCTGTTCCACCTCGGCGCCGGCGCGCTGGACCAGGTCGATCATGTTCGTCGTCGTCAGATCCTCATGGCTGAATGCGCCGCCCACTTCGGGGCGCAGATAGGCCATCGACAGCGAATAGGGCTTGCCGTCCAGGTCGCGCACACGCACCGCGCGCACCAGTTCGGTGGTCGGCGCCACGCCCATCAGCGCGCAGATCCGTGGCGGGGCCTCGCCCCGGTCCAGGCTGATGACGCGCAGGCGCGTGCTTTGCCCGACCGCGTTGAGATAGTTCAAAAGCCCGCTGACATTCGACACGACCGCGCGGTTCAGCGCGTTTTCCCGCGCGCGGTCGGTGACAAAGGTGCCGCGGCCGCGGGTGCGGGTCACCAGGCCTTCGGCGGTCAGCATTTCCATCGCGCGGCGGATCGTGATCCGGCTGGCCGAAAAGGTCTCGGCCAGCTCCGCCTCGGTCGGGACGGGGACGTCGGCCGGATAATAGCCGTTCACGATCCGCTCACGCATGACCGCGTAGATCCTGTGATACAGCGGGGTGGGCGAGCTTGTCTCGGCCATGGGCAGGTCACCTCTTGCGCGGGGGCAGATCATACACACCGAATGAGTGGGACAAGTCAACGCCCCCCGCGGTTGTGGCGGTGTTGCGCCCGGTCAGCGCCCCTGCCAGCGGGGCGGACGGCGTTCCAGAAAGGCGCGCGCGCCTTCGGTGGCATCCTCGCTGGCCATGATCTGGCGCAGTGTCGCGGCGTTTTCCGCCCAAAGAGGGGGCAGGCCCGCGCGTTCGGCCGCCCGGCTGAGGCCAAGCGAGGCCGATACCGCAAGCGGCGCGTTCCGCGCGATTTCCTGGGCTAGGGCCAATGCGGCATCCAGCACCCCGCCTTCTGGCGCGCGGCGCGCGATCAGGCCCAGATCCCAGGCCTCGGCCGTGTCGATCATCCGCCCCGTCAGGATGATTTCGCGCGCCCGTCCCGGCGCGATCACGCTGGCCAGACGGGCCGCGCCGCCGCCGCCCGCGACCAGCCCGCGCATCACCTCGGGCAGGCCAAAGCGGGCGCCTTCTTCGGCCACGATCAGATCGCAGGCCAGCGCCAGTTCGAACCCGCCGGCCAGGGCCGCGCCATGCACCGCGGCGATCAGCGGCTTGGTCCGCGCGGCCTCGGTCAGGCCAGCAAAGCCGCCGGGGCCGAACAAAACCGCTTCGACCTGGCCATCGGCAAAGGCCGCCAGATCCATGCCGGCGCAGAACACCGGGCCTTCGCCACGCAGAACCGCCACCCGCAGGTCGGGGTCGGCCTCAAACCGGGCCAGCGCGTCTGTCATCGCGGCGGTGGTGGCTGCGTCGATCGCATTGCGCCGGTCGGGGCGGTCCAGCGTCAGGATGGCGATGGCGCCACGGGTTTCGAAACGCAGGGGCAGGGCGGTCATGCCGGGGTCTCCTTTTTCAGGCGGTTGCGCAGTTCGGCGCGGATGATCTTGCCGGTCGTGGTCACCGGCATGTCGCGGATCACATGGATCGCGCGGGGGTATTCATAGGCGGCCAGCCGGGTGCGGACATGATCGGCGATTTCGGCGCGCAGCGCGGGGCTGTCTTCGTGGCCGGGGCGCAGGGTGACGAAGGCCGCCACGATTTCACCGCGCAGGGGATCGGGCTGGCCGACGACGCCGGCCATGGCGATGGCGGGATGCGCGATCAGGCAATCCTCGATTTCCGCGGGGCCGACACGATAGCCGCCGGTCGAGATGATGTCATCGTCGCGCCCCTTGAACACCAGCCGCCCGTCGGGCCGGCGCAGGCCGCGGTCGCCGGTGACCAGCCAGCGCCCCTCGGGGCCGATGATGAATTTCGCCGCCGTGGCCGCCGGTTGGTTCCAATAGCCCAGAAACATCACCGGATCGGGTGACAGGATTGCGATGGCGCCTTCGTCCCCGTCGGGCAGGCGGCGGCCGTCCTCGTCGATCACATCGACGCGGTGGCCCGGCACCGGCCAGCCCATGACGCCGTTTTCGGGGGGCGCCAGCGTGCCGCAGCTGGACACGACCATGTTGCATTCCGTCTGGCCGTAGAATTCGTTGATCGTCACGCCAAGCGCCTGGCGGCCCCAATCCAGCAGTTGCGTGCCCAGCGGTTCCCCCCCCGAGGCGACCGAGCGCATCTTCAGCCCCCAGGTCAGGCTGTCGGGGTCGGCCTTCATCATCTTGAGCGCGGTCGGCGGCAGGAAGGCGTTGCGCACGTCAAAGCGGCGGATCAGATCGGCCGCCGCCCGGGCCGAGAATTTGCGGAAGCGGCAGGCCACGACCGGCACGCCATGATGCAGCGCGGGCATCAGCACATCCAGAAGCCCGCCGATCCAGGCCCAGTCGGCCGGGGTCCAGATCCGGTCGCCGGGCCGGGGCAGGAAATCATGGCTCATCTCGACACCGGGCAGATGGCCCAGCAGCACCCGGTGCGCATGCAGCGCGCCCTTGGGGTTGCCGGTGGTGCCCGAGGTGTAGATCAGCAGCGCAGGCGCATTGGCCAGCGTCTGCACCGGCGCAAAGCGGTCCTCGGCGGCGGCGCAGGCGGCGTCGAAATCCAGCGCGCCGGGGGCCGGGCCGTCAACGGTGAAGATGACTTGCAGATCGGGCAGATCCGCCCGGATGCTCTGGATCAGCGGCAGGCTGGCGTGATCGGTCACCAGAACGCGCGCGCCGCTGTCGCGCAGCCGGTGCAGCAGCGCCTCGGGGCCGAACAGCGTGAACAGGGGCAATGAAATGCACCCGGCCTTGAAGGCGGCGATATGGGCGATGGCGGTTTCGCGCCGCTGCGGCAGCAGGATCGCCACCCGGTCGCCCGGATCGCGCCCGTTGCCGCGCAGGCCCAGGCCCACCAGCACATTGGCAAAGCGGTCCGAGGCCGCGCGCAGCTGGGCGAAGGTGGTCTGCCGGGCGGGGCCATAGCCATCCTCGGTCACCTCGATCAGGGCGACGCGGTCCGGATCGGTCGCCGCCCAGCGATCGCAGACATCGACGCCGATGTTGTAGAATTCGGGGATATCCCAGCGAAATGCCGACATGGTCGCGGCATAGCTTTCCCTGCGAGACAGCACCATTTCCTCCCGTTTGCCGGGGCCGCGCCCCACGCAGGGCCGCCCGTTCCTCCGGGGGAAAGTGAAAGCATCCGCGGGGGGCTTGTCCACCGCCGGAAAAGTTGACGCTAGGTAAAGCAAACGCCGCCGAGCGGGGATCAGGTGATCAGGAATCGCGCCCTTTCGCTGCGCGCGACGCGCTGCAGATATTCCGACACGACGCGCACCCGGGCCAGGTCTTCGGTGCTTTGATGGCTGAGAATCCAGGCGGTGCGCTTCAGCACGTAATCGCCCGTCAGCACCGGCTCCAGGCCGGGGTCGTCCAGCGCCATGAACCGGGGCAGGATCGCCAGCCCCGCGCCTTCGCGGGCGGCCTCGCGCTGGGCGATCATCGAGGTTGAAGAAAAGCCCACCGGCGTGCTGATGCCCAGTTCCTCCAGATAGCGCAATTCGGGGGAAAACAGCATCTCGGGGATATAGCCGACCAGCCTGTGGCGGCGCAGATCCTGCAGCTTCGTGGGCGTCCCATAGCGGCGCAGATAGTCGGGCGCGGCAAAGAAATGCAGGTGATAATCGGTCATCTTGCGCGCCAGCAGCCGCCCGCTTTCGGGCAAGGACAGATCGATCGACAGATGCACCTCTTGATGCGACAGCTGGAACTGGCGCGAACGGATCACCAGCGACACCTCGACATCGGGATGGTCCTGCTGAAACCGCGCCAGAAGCGGCGTCACGACAAAGGTGCCAAGCCCGTCGGGCGCGCCGATGCGCACCATGCCCGCCAGCCGGCCTGCCTCGCCCACGATCTGTTCGTGCACGCGCGTGCTGGCCCGTTCGATATCAAGCGCGATCGGCAACAGCCGCTCACCGGCCTTGGTCAGCGCGTATCCGGCCTCATCGCGGATGAACAGATGCGCCCCCACGGTCTTTTCCAGCGCCTTGATCCGGCGGGCCACGGTGGTCTGGTCGATCGCCAGCGCCCGGCCCGCCGCGGTCATCCGTTTCAGCCGGTAAAGGGCCAGGAAGAACTTCAGATCGTTCCAGTCAAAACTATCCTGCATTTCTGCAGATTACATCTGCAAATATATCCATGTCAAACCGGCACATCCCGCCCTTTAATCCGGATCGCAAAGGCTGCGCGAGGAGGCACAGGCCGACCGCGTCAATAATAAGGGAGGGAAGCGATGCTTCTGATCCGTCTGATCGACGGCATCAATGAGATCGTGGGCCGAATCGTCGCGTTCGTCGCGGTGATCTTCGCGCTCATGATCATCTATGACGTCGTGATGCGTTACGGGTTCAATGCCCCCACGCTGTGGGCATTCGATCTTACGAAACAACTGTTCGGGTTCTATTTCGTCCTTCTGGGCGGCTATGCGCTGCGCCATCAGGCGCATGTGCGCGTGGACCTGGTGACCGAAAAGCTAAGCCCCGGGGTCCGGCGCGTTGTGGATGTGCTGGGCTATCTGATCTTTTTCTTTCCCTTCGCCTGGGTGTTCACCACCCGCAGCTGGGAATTCGCGATGCGCTCGCTGAACCAGGGGGAAACCACCTATGGTGCGATCCAGTTGCCGGTCTATCCGGTCAAGATCGCGATGGCGGTGGCGGCGGCGCTGTTGCTGCTCCAGGGGGTGTCCGAGCTGCTGAAGCTGATCCTGAACAAGCCGGAGCCGCATCATGTCGGGTGAAATCATTGGTCTGATCATGGCGGGCCTGTTGCTGACGGGGCTGTTCATGGGCCACCCGCTGGCCTTCGTTCTGGGCGGCACGGCGGTTCTGGGCGCGCTGATCGCGGGCAAGCCGATGGTGCTGGGCATCGTCATCAACCGCATCTTTGGCGAGGTGCTGGACAATTACATCCTGATCGCGATCCCGCTGTTCGTGCTGATGGCGAGGTTCCTGTCGGATTCGGGCGTCACCGACCGCATGTTCGAAACGCTGCGGCTGTTGATGGGCCGGGTGACCGGGGGGCTTGGGCTGGCGGTCGTGTTCATCTCGATCCTGCTGGCGGCGACCACCGGCATCATCGGCGCCTCGATCACGGTGATGGGGGTGATGGCGCTGAAGCCGATGCTGCAATACGGCTATTCCAAGCGGCTGACCACGGGCGTCATCGCGGCCTCGGGCTGCCTGGGCATCCTGATCCCGCCGTCGATCATGCTGATCCTGATGTCGTCGAATTCGGGTCTGTCGGTGGGCGAGCTGTTTGCCGGTTCGATGGTGCCGGGCGTGATCCTGGGGCTTTTGTATGCGGGCTATGTCGCGCTGGTGGCGCTGATCCGGCCCGATCTGGCCCCGCCCGTGGCCCTTGAGGAACGTGTGCCGGTGGGCCAGCTGGTGCGGATGCTGCTGCTGGAGGCGCTGCCGCCGCTGGTGCTGATCTTTGGCATCCTGGGCACGATGCTGGCCGGGATCGCCACGGCAACCGAGGCCTCGGCCATCGGGGCGGCGCTGGCGCTGGGGATCGTGCTGATGCGCGGCCGCTTCGAATGGGCCACCTTCGCCTCGGCTTTGTGGGAAACGGCGCGCACCTCGGCGATGATCCTGTTCATCGTCGTGGGGGCCACGGCCTTTACCGGCGTGTTCAACATCACCGGCGGTCTGCATGCGGCGCAGAACCTGATGCGCTCGCTGGAGATGGAGCCCTGGATGCTGATCACGATGATGATGTTCATCGTCTTCGTGCTGGGCATGTTTCTGGACTGGACGGGGATCGTTCTGCTGTCCTTCCCGATCTTCCTGCCGGTGGTGCGGGAAATGGGCATCAGCGAGCTGTGGTTCGTCGTGCTGACCGCGGTGGTGCTGCAGACCTCGTTCCTGACGCCGCCCTTCGGCTATGCGCTGTTCTACATGCGCGCGCTGTCCCCGCGTGAGGTGAAGACCTCGGATATCATCCTGGGCGTGATGCCCTTCATCGCGCTGATCGTGATGATGGCCCTTGCCCTGGCGTTCTTCCCGCAGCTGATCACCTGGCTGCCGGATACCCTTTACAAGACCCAATGACACGGAGGAGAAGCTGATGCATACCAACAAAGCCCTGAAGACCGGGTTCCTGTCGCTGATGCTGGCAGGCGCCGGTGTGGCCGCCCAGGCGGAAACGTCCTGGCAGATGACCACGACCTGGCCGAACTCGCTTGAACTGATCGAGATGGACAAGCATTTCGTCGAACTGGCGAACAAGCTGACCGCGGGTGATCTGAAGATCGAATTCTTCGAAGGTGGCAGCCTGGTGCCCGCGGGCGAAGTGTTCGGCGCTGTCGAAAGCGGCACGATCCAGGCGGGCGGCGACTGGCCGGGCTACTGGGCGGGGCGTGATGCGGCCTTTTCGCCGCTGGCCACCACCGCCAGCCTGTTCAACGCCGTCGACTACGTGAACTGGATCCAGCAGTGGGGCGGCAAGGATCTGTATAATGAGATCTACGGCAAGTTCGGCATGGTCTATCTGCCCTATGCGGTGACCAACAACGAATCCGGCTTCCGCACCAAAGATCCGATCCGCTCGATCGACGATCTGCAGGGCAAGCGCCTGCGTCTGTCGGGCCTGGAACAGGGCCGTCTGCTGACCCAGCTGGGCGGTAGCCAGGTGTCGATGGCCGGCGGCGAGATCTATCAGTCGCTGGAACGCGGCGTGATCGATGGGGCCGAATTCTCGACCCCGAACGTGGACTGGTCGGGCGGCTTCCAGCAGGTGACCAAATATTGGGCAACCCCGGGCTGGCACCAGTCGGCCTCGATCTTCGGGGTGATGATCAACAAGCAGGCCTGGGATGCGCTAAGCCCCGAGACCCAGGAAAAGCTGCAGATCGCGGCGGATGCGAACCTGGTCTGGTCGCTGGCCTTCACCGAAAAGCGCGCCAATGACGCCTACAAGCAGTTCCAGGAGGTGAATGAGATCACCCGCATGGATGATGCCGCGCTGGAAAAGATCCAGACCATGGCCAATGCCGTGATCGAAGAGGTTGCCTGCGAAAACCCGTCCTCGGCCAAGGTCTACCTGAGCCAGCTGGAATACCTGCAGGATTATTCGAACTGGCGCGAAGCCTCGGCCCCGTTCAACCTGGGCCGCACGCCGAACGGGCCGGATATCGAAAAGATCCGCGCCTGCGCCAACAAGTAAGCCGCGTCGCGGCGACCGGACGGGGCCCCGCGGGGCCCCGTTTTCCTTGGGCGGGCCCGACCCCGGGGAAGGTGTGGTTGCTTGACCGCGTTGTCGCACCGAACCCGCCGGCCCCAATCCGCGGGAGGGCGCAGATTCAGTCTTTGGCGAATGTCTGGGGGACAGCTATGTCGTCGCATGCTGTCGAGCGCGGCGTATTCTGCACACTGATGACGCCGAGCTGTACGAGCGGTTTAAGTGGTGCCCAAAGCTAGTTCTGTTTGTCTGGTTCACGTCCCGTTACAGGCACCGCGTCAGCTCATAACCTCAGCAAACACAGGGGTAATCGAAGGTGACAGCATAGGTCAACAGGCACCAGTTGTTCTACGGGATGTTCTACGGTGGCTGCCGCACCGTGCAGACCACCAGCCTCAGGGAAGAGGAAGCGGGCGGCTGGAGGGTGTGGAGAGGACTGCCAGCGACCCCCACCGATCTTCCCGTTTGCCTTCCCTGCGTTGGTAGCGCCAGCCTCGACGGTGGCCCCGCCTCTGCCACCCCTGATGGGGGAAAAGCGCAACGCGTCCAGTATCGGTGAGGCTCTGAGACGTGTGACCCCTGAACATTCCGCGTTATGTCGTTGCTGTGGGTGGGGAGGTAGGAGAAGCGAGGGTGTCTCTTATGGGTCCCTCTATGGTGCGCATTTCGCGGAATCTGGGCAGTGATTTCGCGTGATCTCGGGCACGCATTTCACGGCATCTCGGGCAGCCATTTCGCGCCCTCGGGCAGGCTGGCCAACGGGTGTTATTGAGTCAGGGTGCGACGCCCTGGTCAAGAGTTTTCAATGTGCTCATTTTCTTGCGCATGCTGTCGCCGCTCAGCGTGAGACGGTGCGCATTGTGGACAAGGCGGTCGAGGATGGCATCCGCCAGGGTGGGATCTCCGATCACCTCGAACCATTGATCGACAGGCAACTGGCTTGTCACGATGGTCGAGCCGCGACCTTGGCGGTCGTCGAGAATTTCCAGCAAGTCGCGCCGCTCTGTCGGTGTCAGAACCGACAGTCCCCAATCGTCGAGGATCAGCAATTCCGTGCGTTCGATCGCCTTGAGGACACGGGCATGCCGTCCGTCGCCTCTGGCGACGGCCAGAATCTGGAACAGGCGAGGGACGCGGTGATAGACGACGCGCCGATCATCCCGGCAAGCCTTGTTCCCGAGGGCGCAAGCAATCCAGCTTTTTCCCAGGCCTGTTGGGCCAGTGATCAGCAGGTTTTCATGGCGGTTGATCCAGCCACCATCGATCAGATACGCCATGACAGCCGCATCGATGCCGCGCGGGCTGCGCATATCGATATCTTCGACGCAGGCTGTGTGACGCAGGGCCGCAAAGCGCAGCCGGGTTGCCAGTCTCTTGGCATCACGTTCTGCGGCTTCGCGATCAACAAGCAGGCCCAGCCGTTCTTCAAAGCTCAGGCTTTCAAACATGGCGCCCGCGCGGCGCTGCTCATGCAGGGCCTGCGCCATACCGCTCAGCCCGATCGCCTCCAGGCGGTCGCAAGTGGGATGTGTCAGCAAGGGTCGTCTCCTTTTCAGTGGTAATATTTCTGGCCGCGGATGTTGGGGTGGTGCAGCGGCAGTTCATCGGGTTCCGGCTCCATGAATGCCTGATCAAGGCCGGTCTTCAGGATGGAACGGATGGATGAGACCGACCGGGCCTTGATGCTGATCCCGCGCCGGCACGCAGCATCAAGTCGCTGCGGTTCAAAGCTTCTGGCCAGCGACAGTATGCCCAGGCAGGTCCGGAAGCCCTGCTCGGGATGCGGCCTGTCCTGCATCACGATGTCACAAAACGCAGCCACCGATGGTCCCAGCTTTGCAGCATTGCTGAGGATCCGCGCAGGGGACCATTCCGCATAGCGGCGGTGAGCCGAGGGCATATGCTCTGGCGCCGTGATATGGCTGCGGCGTCCGGGGTCACGCAGGTGGCTGGCGACGCGTTTGCCGCGATGGAAGACTTCCACGGTCCTGTGGGTGATGCGCGCGTCAACCACCTGCCGGATCAGGCTGAACGGCACGGAATACCAGCAGCGATCCACCTCGATATGATAATCCGGCGCAACACGGGCACGTTTCCAACGCGCAAAGACATAGGGTTCAGCAGGCAATGGCTGCAGCTTCGGGCGATCGAGCGTTGCAAACAGGTCCGCCCGGCTTGCCCCATAATCGCGCATGACACGCATGTTCAATTCGTCCAGCAACGGCCGGATGGCGGCATTCAGCTCTGCCAGCGAGAAGAACCTGTGATTGCGCAACCGCGCGAGGATCCAGCGTTGGGCAACCTGAACGGCCACCTCGACCTTGGCTTTATCCTTGGGTTTGCGCACGCGCGCGGGCAGGATCGCCGTGCCGTAATGTTCCGCCATTTCGGCATAGGTCCGGTTCAAGCCGGGATCATATCGGTCTGCCTTGGTGACGGCTGACTTGAGATTGTCGGGCACAACGACCTGTGGCACGCCGCCCAGATAGGCGAACAGCCCGACATGGGCCGCAATCCAGTCCTCAAGGCCTTCGCTG
>NZ_JAVKPH010000032.1:0-34776 GCF_031432425.1 Ruixingdingia sedimenti
GCTTGCCAGTCGGCGCGGCCTTCCACGTCATGGCGGGGTCGAACCAGATCGTCAGAGAGCCGCGGCGCTTGAGCGCTGGGTTATAGGCGGGCCAGTTCCTGGTCTTGTAGATCGGGGGTGTCGGTCTGCTCATGCAGTCAAGCTACCACGCTGGATTCACGAGATGAATCCCTCACGCGATTTGTGCAACAGAGCCGGTTTCCGCAGCCATGCCGCAGAGATTTCGGGCGAAAAGCGGCGCTTGCGGGCCGAAAGCTTCGCCGACCACTACAGCCAGGCGCGGTTGTTCTACCGCAGCCAGGCCCCGGTGGAGCAAAAGCACATCGCCGGTGCGCTGGTGTTCGAGCTGTCGAAATGCGAGGTGCCGGTGATCCGCGAACGCATGGTGGCGCATCTGATGAACATCGACGGCCCGCTGGCGGAAACGGTCGCGGGCAAGCTGGGGATCCGCACGATGCCGGAACCGGCCGAGGCCGCGATGCCCGCGCGCGATCTGCCCGATTCGCCGGCGCTCAGCATGCTTGCGAACCCGCCGGGCACCTTCGCGGGGCGCAAGCTGGGCGTGCTGGTCAGCGACGGGGTGGACGCCGGGCTGCTGCACGCGCTGCAAGCGGCGATGGAGGCAGAGGGCGCGACGCTGGACATCGTGGCGCCCAAGGTGGGCGGGGTCACGGCGGCGGATGGCGGCCATATCGCCGCCATGCACATGATCGACGGCGGCCCCTCGGTGCTGTTCGACGCGGTGGCGCTGATCCTGACGCCCGAGGGCGCCGACATGCTGGCGCAGGACGTCGCCGGGCGCGATTTCGTCAGCGACGCCTTCGCGCATTGCAAGTTCATCGGCCACACCCCCGGCGCCGCCGCGCTGCTGGCGGCGGCGGGGGTCGAGGCGGGGGCGGACGAGGGGCTGATCGCGCTTGCCCCCGGCACCTGCGCCGATTTCGTCGCCGCCTGCCGCAAGCTGCGGCTCTGGTCGCGCGAACGGGCGGTCAAGCCCTGAGGCCGGGATGGCGGCAGAGGGTCTTTCCCGTATCCACGCGATGCGTTTCGGTGCCGCGATCACCGGCGGCGGCACCGCGTTCCGGCTCTGGGCCCCGAAATGCCGGCGGGTGCAGTTGCGGATCCGGGGCCGCGCGCCCCTGACGATGGACCGCGACGACGCCGGCTGGCACCGGGCCGAGGCCGCGGTGGGCGCCGGTGCGCGCTACAGTTTCGTGTTGCCGGACGGGCGGGCGATCCCCGATCCCGCCGCGCGGTTCCAGCCCGAGGGGCTTTGCGGCGACAGCGAGGTGATCGACCCCGCCGCCTACCGCTGGCGGACGGACTGGGCGGGGCGGCCCTGGGAAGAGGCGGTGATCTACGAAATCCACCCCGGCGCCTTCACGCCGGAAGGCACATGGGCGGCGGCCATGGGGCGGCTCGACCATCTGGCCGCGCTCGGCGTCACCGCGATCCAGCTGATGCCGCTGGCGCAATGTTTCGGCGGGTTCAACTGGGGCTACGACGGCGCGCTGTGGTTTGCGCCCGCCGCCGCCCATGGCCGGCCCGAGGCGCTGAAGGCCTTCGTCGATGCGGCGCATGCGCGGGGGATCATGGTGTTCCTCGATGTGGTCTACAACCATTTCGGCCCGGTCGGAAATCCGCTGCCGGATCTCGCGCCGATCTTCGGCCGTCATCACAGCCCTTGGGGCGCGGCGATCAATTTCGATGGCGAGGGGTCTGCGGTGGTGCGCGAATTCGTCCTCGACAACGCGCTCTGCTGGCTGACGGAATACAATCTCGACGGGCTGCGCCTCGATGCGGTCCATGCCATCCGCGACGACAGCAATACCCATATCCTCGATCTTCTGGCGGCGCGGCTGCGGGCGGCGGTGCGGCGTCCCGTCCATCTGATCGTCGAGAATTCCGACAACGGGGCGCGATGGCTGCGCCGGGATGCGCGGCTGCGCCCGGTGCATTTCACCGCGCAATGGAACGACGACCTGCACCATGTCCTGCATGTCGCCGCCACCGGCGAAACCGGCGGCTATTACGCCGATTTCGCCGAAGGCACCCCCGGCGTCGACAAGCTGGGCCGCGCGCTGGCCGAAGGCTTCGCCTTCCAGGGCGAGATGAAGCCGCACGAGGGGATGCGGCGGGGCGAGCCTTCGGCGGGGCTGCCGCCCACCGCCTTCGTGACCTACATGCAGAACCACGACCAGATCGGCAACCGCGTCCATGGCGACCGGATCGACGCCCTCGCCCCGCCCGCGGCGGTGGAGGCTTTCGCGGCGGTCTGCCTTCTGTCGCCGCAGATCCCGATGATCTTCATGGGCGAGGAATTCCGCGCCTCGGCGCCGTTCCCGTTCTTTGCCGACATGCCCGAGGGGATGCGGGACGCCACCCTGAAGGGCCGCCGGAAGGAGCTGGAAAAGACGCCCGAGCCGCACGACCCGGCAAAGCCCGATCCCGAGGAGACCCCGGACCCCACCGACCGGCGGACCTTTCTGGCCGCAACGCTCGACTGGGCCGAGGCGGAGGCGGGGCCGGGGGCCGAACGGCTTGCGCTTTACCGCGCCCTGCTGGACCTGCGCCGGCACGAGATCGTGCCCCGGCTGGCGGGCATCGGCGGCTTTGCCGCGGACCATGCCCGGTTCGGGGGAAATGCGCTGCGCGTGACATGGCGGATGGGCGACGGGGCGCGGCTGCGGCTTTACCTGAACCTGTCGGCCAAGGCGCAGGGCGGGGTGCCGGCGGTCGAAGGGCGGCGGATCTGGCAGCGCGGATCGGTGGAGGGCGAAGGCATGGGGCCGTGGAGCGTTCTGTGGACCATCGAGGTATAGGGGGATCACTCTCTTCCGCTTTGTCTGGCGAAGGCGCGTGCCTTCGCCACATCCTGCCGTTGGAGTTGCCCCGGCCGGGGGCCCCAAGCCCCCGGCCAGCGCCCGCCCCGCCCATGGCGGGCGCTTCTCGCCCGCCGGGGCAGGCGCTGGCCTTTCCATTATTCCCGGCAGCACCGTCTTTCACGGCACTCTCGCGCGAACGGGCGGGGGAAACGCGGTGCGTTTCCTTGTCCCGCCCGGCCCGGATGCGGGGCAGGGGGCACACCCCTAGAACCGCCGGCTGAACTCTCCCACCCCGGCCAGACCGAAACGCCAGGGCAGGTCGGCCGCGCGGGTGATGCCGATGCGGGGGCCGCAGAGGATGACGCCGGCCCTGTCCTGCGGCAGGTGCAGCGTCAGGTCGGTGCCGTCGAACGGGCGCCCGTCATCGGTGATCCGCACGTCCAGCGCCTGACACAGCCGCCCCGGCCCGGCGCAGAGCGGCCCCGCGGGGCGGCGCGCGCGCATCAGCGCGAGCCCGGTTTCCGGGCGGAGGGCGCGGATCAGCACCGCCTCGCCCGGGCGGCCCACCACGTTCAGGCACAGATGCATCCCGTAGGAACGGTAGACATAGGCATGCCCCGGCGGCCCGAACATCGCGCCGTTCCGGGGGGTCGGGCCGCGAAAGCTGTGCGAGGCGGGGTCGTCGGCGGCATAGGCCTCGGTCTCGATCACCGTGCCGCCCGCGCCCCGCACCAGAAGCCGCGCGCCAAGCAGCGCCCGCGCCAATGCGCAGGCGTCGAGCGTGGGGTCGAAGGGCGGTGCGAAGGGCATGGGGGAACCTCTGGCAGGGGCCGGCGGCGGGGGGCTAGCGCAGGCGCGGCAGCACGTCGCGCCCGAATGTGTCGATGAACGCCCGCTGGTTGCGCCCGACGCAATGCAGATGGACGCAATCCCCCAGTTCGGCCAGCGCGGCGATGCGCGCGGCGTGCCAGCCCGGATCGGCCGAGACGGCGACGCAGGCGCGCATCGCGGCCTCACCCACCAGCCGCGCGATGCGGTCGAAATCCGCCGGGCGGCGCAGGTCCCAGTTCACCTCGCCGCCCGCCACCACGGGGGCCCATTGGTGCATCGCCTCGGCCAGCGCCGCGGCCTCGTCCGGGGCCCAGGACAGCGCGTGCTGGATATGCACGGGCTTGCCCGCGCCCCCGCCGTCGCGGAAGGCGGCGACCACGCGCGCCACATCCTGCGGCGCACCGCCCACGGTCAGCAGGCCGTCGGCCCAGGCCCCCGCCCGGGCGGCGGTTTCCGTGCCGACCGCCGCCCCGAACAGCGGCACCGGCACCTCGGGCAGGCTGTAGAGCCGGGCCTCGACCAGCGTCACCCGGCCGCGATGGGTGACTTCCTCGCCCGCCAGAAGGGCGCGGATCACCTGCACGCATTCGGCCAGCCGGGCGTTGCGTTCGGCCTTGTCGGGCCAGTATGCGCCGAGGATCGCCTCGTTGATCGCCTCGCCGCTGCCGAGCGCCAGCCAGAACCGTCCCGGAAACATCGCGCCCACCGTCGCCGCCGCCTGCGCCACATTGGCCGGATGGTGGCGATAGCCGGGCGCCGTGATCAGCCCGAAGGGCAGGGCGGTCGCCTGCATCGCCGCGCCGATCCAGGCCCAGGCATGACCCGACTGGCCCTGACGTTCGCTCCACGGGTGGAAATGGTCCGAGGATTTGGCGGCGGCGAAGCCCGCCGCTTCTGCCCGCCGGACCAGATCCAGCAGCTCGCCCGGGGCGAACTGTTCGTGCGAGGCGTGATAGCCGATCAGCGCCAAGGCCGATACCCCCCCTTCAGGTCCGGTCCGCATCCTCGGCCCGCATCCTGGCCCGCACGCCCCCGCCGATATCCGCCGGCGCGGTCGAGGGCGTGTAGATGGCGCCGGCGGTGGGGGCCAGCGGATCGGCCTTCTGCACCTCGCGATGCGCGACGGTCGAGGACAACCGTTCCGTCAGGTCGGGGAAAAGCCGGTGCGACAGGTTCGCCGCCCGCGCCTTGGGGCCGACCGGCATTTCCTCTTGCGGGTCCGTGCAGGCGCGCAGGATCGCATCGACGACCAGCGACGGGTCGTCCATCGCCGCCATCCGCGGCGCATGGCCGGTGTAGTTCGCGGCATGGTTCCACCACGGCGTGTCCACTGCCCAGGGCATGACCGTGCCGACCCTGATCCTGTCGCCCAGTCCGGCCAGCCGCAGTTCGGCATTCAGCGAACGGCCGAGGCTGAGCACCGCCGCCTTGGTCGCGGCATAGGTCGTCTGGTAGGCGATGGGCACCTCGCTGTCGATGGAACCCACATTGACCAGCACGCCATGCCCCTGCGCACGGAACTGGCGCATCGCGGCATGGGCGCCGAACATCAGGCCCTTGAGGTTCACGTCGATCACCCGCGCCTGATCCTCGACCGGAATGTCCCAGAAAAGGCCGAGCGCGCCGATGCCCACATTGTTGATCCAGATGTCGAACCCGCCGAAGCCCTCGACGGCGGCGGCCGCGACGGCGGCGACATCCCCCGCGCGGCTGATGTCGCCGGCGGTGGCGATGGCCTGACCCCCCGCCGCGTTGATCGCACCCGCCAGGTCGGCCAGCGCCGCCTGCCGCCGCGCCATCAGCACGAGCCGCGCGCCCCGGCGGCCGAGTTCCAGCGCCGCGCCGCGGCCAAAGCCGCTCGACGCGCCGCACAGGACGATGGTGGATCGTTCGAGGGGTGCGATGTGCTGTGTCATTCCCGCTGAACCGCCGGGCGGGGCGGTTGTTCCCTGCCGGCGGCGGTATCTTCCGCGGGTGGCCGGGAACATTCCGCCCGGCCCGGGGTTCGACAACCGGCAAGCAACAGGAGGACGCCATGGCCGAGAAAACCCTCGATACCCTGTTCCACGACACCCTGCGCGACATCTATTACGCCGAACGCAAGATCCTGACGGCCCTGCCCAAGATGGCGCGCGGGGCGCAGGATCCCAAGCTGAAGGAAGCGTTCCAGATGCACCGCGACCAGACCGAAGGCCATGTCGAACGGCTTCAGCGGGTGTTCGAGATCATCGGCAAGACCCCGCGCGGCAAGACCTGCCCCGCGATCGACGGCATCATCGAGGAGGGCGCCGAGATCCTAGAGGAATACAAGGGCATGCCCGCGCTCGATGCCGGTCTTCTGGCGGCGGCGCAGGCGGTGGAGCATTACGAGATCACCCGCTACGGCACCCTGCGGACCTGGGCCAAGCAGATGGGGCTGCCCGAAGCCTACGATCTTCTCAGCCAGACGCTGGAAGAGGAAAGCCAGACCGACGAGCAACTGACCCAGCTGGCGCAGACGGCGGTCAATGCGGCGGCCGAGGCGGCGTGATGCTTCGCCCCGGCGGCCCGGTCACCGGGCCGCCGGGGCGGGCCGACGGAGGAAGACAGATGGCCAACGAACCGAAACCGGCGGCGGAAAAGCGCGCCGACCCCGGGGAACGCCGCAATGCGCAGGGCGACCACGAGGGCGCGCTGCACCGGCCCGAGGCCTTCGATCCCCTGAACCCGGCGCGGGCCGTTCCTTCGGGGGGCGGGCCCGACGCCCGTCCCGGGCCGAAGGGCCAGCCCGGTCAGGACCCCCGCGATCCGCAGGGGCCGGGCGGAGAGGCCCCGCGCGGGACCAAGGCCAATACCCGCGGTTGGGGCACGGTCAGCGGCGACGAGGATTGATCGGCCGGCCGCGGGCGGCGACCGTATCCCGTCGCGTTCCGTATCTGGAATGGAGCCCATGGCCGCCCGCGTTCTGTGCCGGGCGGTGTTTCTGTGTGGGGCGATAGCCTGTCCCATTCCGCCCCGTGAATGCGCTTTCCGCCGACGGTTCCGCCTTCTGCGCCGGGGCGGAGGGCGGGCGGGGCCGAAACGCCGCGCAGGGAAGGTTGCGGGAATGGGCAGGGGGGACGACCGAGGCACCCTGCCTTCCGATGGCGGGGCGCGCGGTTGTCCTTCGTTCCGGCCTTCGGGTGCGAACCCCCGCGCCCGTCGGCAAGCGGGCCGGGGAGCTTCCCCGGGCCATCTGCCGCCGGTCTGGATCCTCCGGCCCTATTCGTAACGCGGGGCCTGCTCCGCATGTACCCGCAGGGAAGAGCCGCAATTGCCGCAGGATCCGGCCGGTTCGCCGACGGATCCGCAATTGCCGCAGCAGGCCCCGGGGGTTTCCGGGTCCGCCTCGGACTGGTGTTCGACGGGCGGAACGATGGGCAGCCCGCGCGGCGGGCTTTCGAACCCGAAGACCGACACCTGCCCCGAGGGTTCCAGATAGGCGCGGCGCACCGAGCCGAGGTTTTCCACCCCCTTCAGCCGCAGCAGTTCCATCAGTTCGAGCGAGCAGATCTCCTGCGCGGTGAGGCCCGCAGTGACGATGGTCCTGTCGCGGATCACCTCGATGGGCTGGCCGTCGATGACCCGCTTGGCGGCGGCATAGCGGCGGATCGCGAGGTCGATCACCTTGTCGATGGAAATCACGACGAAGATCGCCAGCATCGCATGCAGCAGCGGCACGTCGGGGACGAACAGCGAATCCCCCACCGCGGACCCGAGCGCGATGACCAGCAGGAACTCCACCAGCGACAGTTGCGAGATGCTGCGCCCCCCGATCCAGCGGAGGAGAAGCATGGTCCAGGGCCAGATGACCGCGATGCGGAAGACGATCTCCAGCAGGTAGAGCGGCGGCGCGTCGCCCAGAAACACGCGCTGCCAGTCGAAGGGGGTGATGATGTCCATGGATAGGGGATGGTCCTGTGCTGATGGGCCAAGCTAAGGTCGCGGGAACGCGGCCCGCAACGGGAAACCGGATGGACGGCGGGTTGTTCCCTTTGGGGGATGGAACGGGGCGGTCCGTTGCTTTCGCCGTGGGGCGTGGGTGGCAACGACACCCACGGCTCGATCACTTCGGGCTGGCGCGGTCGCCCCCTTCGCGGGGGCGTGGGTGGAAACTACCGCCGCCGCCGCACGGACGAGACCCGCCGTACATCGCCCCCCTTCGCGAAGGGGTAAGTAGGAACAATCCCGCTAGTGGCGGGGACCCGAATACCCCGCCGCCCCCTTCGTCGGGAAGAATGCTTGAGGGTGGAGCCACACTCGCGCCAACGCTTGGCCGGGCGGGATCAGGAAACGCACCGCGTTTCCCCCGCCCGTTCGCGCGAGGGTGCCATCAGGGACGGAGATGCCGGGAAAACTGGAAAGGCCAGCGCCTGCCCCGGCGGGCGAGTAGCGCCCGCCACGGGCGGGGCGGGCGCTGGCCGGGGGCTTGGGGCCCCCGGCCGGGGCAGCGGCACCGGCAGGATATGGCGAAGGCACGCGCCTTCGCCAGACAGAGCGGCAGAACGTCGATCCGTCCCCGCGAAAGGAAAAATGCCCTCCAACTGCACGCGCAGCTTGGTGCACTGCCGGTTTCCACCCGCACTCTCAAAAGGGGGCGACCATGCCGAGACCTGTGGCCTATATCGCAGGTCGCACGCCCCTGCGAAGGGGGCGACGATGACACCCCGTTCACCCTCGTCCACCGTGTAGTTTCCACCCACGCCCCCGCGGAGGGGGCGAAGCAAATGCGTCGGATATGCGGTCAGTCGGAAGGAGTTTCTACCCACGCCCCCGCGAAGGGGGCAGCCGCACCGACCAGTCGCTGACCGGCGGCATCAACCCCGTTTCTACCCACGCCCCCGAGAAAGGGGGCGACGCCAGCGAGCCGGACACCGCCGATCGGCTGCCGCGGTTTCTACCCACGTCCCCTTAAAGCGGCGACGATGGTGAGTCGCATTCTGTATCCCACCTAAAAGTTTCTACCCAAGGCCCTGGCAAGGGAAAACGCCTGCCCAAGAGGAGGGACGGCGGTTCATCGGGTCTTGCGTTCAGTCGGGGCCGGGGGGCGAGGCGGCGGCCCGCCCTTACGCCGGTGGAGCACCCGGCGCGCCCGGGGGGGTGGCCGGGAAGTGTTGCACCTGCAGGATGCCCAGTTCGCTGAACCGCAGCGCGATCCGGCGGTTGATCTCTCGTCCCAGTCCCCATTGCGCGTTGGGGTGCGAGCGGATGGCGCCCTTGATCACCACGCCCGCCGGGGTGATCTGATCGACGCCCCAGAGCGAGAAGGGCCCCGTGACCGAGGCTTTCCAGGCCGGATCCTCGGCGATCTCGCGCCCGATGCGGTCGATTTCCGCCAGCGCGCGGTCGGTGTCCTCGGGGTTCAGGATGGTGGTGCTGACGGTATAGGTGCCATAGCCGCGCGAGTTGTTCTTCAGCGTGCTGATCGACGAGAAGGGGATTGAATGCAGCGCCCCGTCGCCGTCGCGCAGTTTCAGCGTGCGGATCGTCAGCCCCTCGACCACGCCGGTCTTGCCGGCGGCCTCGACGGTCTCGCCGATGGCGATGCTGTCCTCGAAGATGATGAAGATCCCGGTGATCACATCGCCCACCAGCTTCTGCGCGCCGATGCCGATGGCAAGCCCGACGACCCCCGCCCCCGCCAGCAGCGGCGCCACGTCCACCCCGAGGTTCGACAGCACCGAAATCGCCGCCAGAGTCGCCACGACGATGAAGGCGAAGTTGCGCAGGAAGGGCAGAAGGGTGCGGATCCGGGTGCCCCGGCCCCGGGTCTGCGACACCGACCAGTCGAGCAGCGTGTCGACCAGCGTCCAGATGAACCACAGCGCATAGAGCGCCGCCAGCGTGGTGACGAGCGCGGCCGTCACCCTGCCGCGCGGATCCTGCCACCAGAGGCCGGCGATGGCGCCCGCGGCCCAGAGCCCCAGGGCGATCTGCACGCCGCTGCGCAGGACGCGGCCAAGGCGCAGGGCCAGCCGGTCGCGCAAGCCGCTTTCGGCGCGCACGTTCATCCGGTTCAGCACATGGCCGTGCAGCTTTTCCGTCAGCAGGATGCCGATCCCGGCGGCGGTCAGCAGGACCAGGCTCCAGAACAGATCGGGCACGAGGCCGAACCGCCGTTCGGCGCCGAAGATCCCGTAGCGGCCCGCGATGCCGATCAGGATCAGCGCGATGCCGAGGACATGCCAGCGGTCGGCGATCCAGGCGAGGATCTGTTCGGGCAGGGTGGGGGGATCGTCGTCCGGCGTGGCGCTTTCGACCTTCAGAAGCTGGCGGAAGGTCAGGCGCTGCTGCCAGGTGGCCCGCAGCCCGATGAGTGCTGCGAGCGTTTCCAGCGCCAGTGCGGTCGCGTCGCCGAAAGCGGGCGAAAGACCCCGCACCCCCTCGCGCAGAAGGAAGGCCGCCACCAGAAGGGCGGTGACGGTCCCCAGTTGCGGGGGCAGGTGGCGGGTGGTTTCCCGGTCGGCCCGGCGGCCGAAAAGGGTGAGCAGGGTGAAGAAGACGGCGACCCCCGCCATCGTCACCATCGCGGCCATGAACGGCAGGGTGAGCAGCAGCAGAAGCCGCAGTTGCGGCGGCGGCGGCCGGGCGAAGGCGGCCCAGCCGAGGAGAAGCGCGCCGGCGATGACGACGGGCGTCACGGCGGTCAGCGCGTAGTTCGCCAGCGCGCGGATCCGCTGGCGGGGCCGCGCGGCGGTCCTGACCGTGACGGCAAGGGCCGCGCGGCGCGACCGCAGCGCGCGCCAGGCCAGAAACAGCGCCGCGACGAGGGGAAGCCAGACCGGCAGGACCGGGACCAGACGATCCGCCCAGTCGCGCAGGGCGGGCCCGTCCGGCAGGCTGGCCACGAAGGCGTCGAAACCTTCGGCCACGGCATCGGGCAGCCCGGCGAGGGTGGTCAGCACGCCCTCGGCCCCGGCGATCCCCGGCCAGAGGATCAGCAGAAGCGCGACAAGGAAACCGCGGTGGTCGCGCCGGGAACGCGCCATCCCTGCCGGGGGCGGGCGACTGCCGTCAGGGGCGGAAGAAGGGAACGTGTCGCGCCGCATGACATCTTCCAGAAACGCCAATCCGCGGATGCCGGTCCCGGAAGGGTTTTCCCTGCCGCTTCCCCGTTGCTTTCCGCTGCCGCATGGCGGATCTCCTGTCGGTCCATCGGGGCTGGAACCGGCGGGGAAGGGGATTGTTCCGGGGGCGGGCCGCTTTCGACGGCACCCGTGGGGGCGCTGTCCGGTATTTGCCGGCCCGCCGTCGCCGCATTCCGCCGGGACAGGGCCGGAACGCCGGCCCCTGCCGGCGGAACCCGGTTACGGGGTCGCGCCCGGTTCGGTGAGGATGCCTTGCAGGACGATGCTGCTGAACGCCCGGCCGATCTGTTCGGCGGTCGCCTTGCCGTCGGGGCGGAACCATCTGTGGCTCCAGTTGCACATGCCGACGATGGCCAGCGAGATCGTCTTGGGCGAGGCGACGCGGGCGTCCACGCGGCCCGCCTGCACGGCCTCTTCGATGATGCGCAGGACGGCGCTGTCGAATCTCTGGCTCAGCGCCCGCACCTCCTTGGCCCAGGCGCTGTTTCTGGAAGAGATGCGGGCCATGTCCTCCTGGATGAAGAGGAACATGTAGGGATAGTGCCGCTCGTAGGATTTCAGAAGCTCGATGATGAAGGTGCGCAGCTTTTCCTCGGGGTCGAGGTCGCTGTCGAGAACCTGTTCCACCATGGCGACGTTCTCTGCCGTCGCGTTCTGGACGAGTTGCTGGAAAAGCTCTTCTTTCCCGGAGGTATAATAGTAGATCGAGGCGCGGTCGATGCCGATGGCATTGGCGAAGTCGCTGATGCTCGCGCCATCGTAGCCCTTTTGCCGGAACACCTCGCCCGCGGCTGCGAACAGCTGGTCGCGGCGCTTCTGGTACTCGGGATCGCCCGAGGCGAGTGCCTGCTGCCGGCGCATGGCGATATTGCTGGTTTTCGATGGCGCCTTGGCCAAGGGAATGCCTCCGGGAATACGCGGCAAGTATTATCGGTGAACGCCGGGACAGGCAATGCCGGCGGGCGAAACCTGTCTTCGGGCGGCAAAGCGCGGGTCGCGGATCCTCAAATCAACATTACTGTTGACAGAAGCCGTCCGCCGGATGCAAGTTTGATCCAGATCAAATCCGGGCAGGGGAGGACGATGGCGGGAACGCCGTTGCCGGACCCGGAACATCTCACCGCGGCCACCCGATGCCGGTGGCCCTGTTGGAGGGGGGAAGAACGCCGTGCTGAAAAAAGCTTCGGGTCGGGATGACGACAGCGGCGCGGACTGGGCGCAGACGATGCGCGGTCAGCTTGCCTCGGCCGTGGCCGCGGCCCGGGCTGCCGCGCGGCTTCCGGCCTATCGGCGGGCCTTTCGCGCGGCGGGGGTCGAGGCGGCGGCGATTTCGGCGGACACCTGGGGCAGCCTGCCGTTCCTGACCAAGGACGATCTGATCCGGGGCGCGCAGGACAACCCGCCCTTCGGCGACCGGCTGGGGGTCGCGCGGGGCGATCTGGCGCATGTCTTTGCCGCCCCGGGCCCGATCTACATGCCCTACACCGCCGGGGACATGGCGCATGTCGCGGGGTCTTTCGCCCGGGCGATGCGGTCCTGCGGGCTGGAACCCGGCGATCTGGTGGACCAGACGACGATGTACAACTGGGTGATCGCCGCCACGGTCATCGACCGCGCGCTGGGGATGATCGGCTGCGGGGTCGTGCCGGGCGGCATCGGCCAGTCGGAGCGGCATCTGGAGGTCATCCGGCATCTCGGCGTCGATGCGATCGTCGCCTTCCCGACCTTCCTCGAACATCTGCTGGACCGCGCCGAGGCCGAGGGCCGGCCGCTCGGCCTGAAGAAGGCGGTGGTGATGGGCGAGTTGAGCCACCCCGACACCAAGCGCCGGCTGCATGACACCTACGGGCTGGAGGCGCGGGAGTTCTATGGCGTCTCCGACGTGGGGGCGGTGGCGTGGGAATGCACCCATGGCGCGGGCATGCACCTGCGCGACGACCTGCTGGTGGAATTCATCGCCCCCGGCGGGACCACGCCGGTGGACCCCTCGCCCGAAACGCCCGCCGAACTGGTCGTGACCGATTTCCACCGCAAGGCGATGCCGATCATCCGCCTGCGCACCGGCGACATGATCGACGGGCTGATCCGTTCGCCCTGCGCCTGCGGCAGCCATGCGCCGCGGTTCACCCGGATCGCGGGCCGCGCGGGCGAGATCACCAAGGTCAAGGGCATGTTCGTGGTGCCGCGGCTGGTGGGCGACGTGTTCCTGCGCCACGGCATCGACCGGCGCTACCGGCTGGTGGTGGACCGCACCGAGGGCGGCCGCGATGCCCTGACGCTGGAAATCGAGGGCGCGCCGCTTGCCGATGCCGCAGGCGTGCAGGCCGGGGTCGAGGCCGCGCTGCGGATGAAGCTGGACATGGCCTTCGTGGACACGCTTCCCGAACAGGGGCTGCGGCTGCTGGACCGCAGGAACGAAGGGCGGCCGGCATGAACATGAGCCGGCAGACCGACGAATTGCTGGGCGCGCAGGTCCGCACCGCGCCCGCCCCGGTCCTGGAGGTCCGCAACCTCGAACTGTCCTTCGGGGCGCTGCGGGCGCTCGACGACATATCCGCCGAGGTGCTGCCCGGCGAGATCCTGGCGATCGTCGGCCCGAACGGCGCGGGCAAGAGTTCCTTCCTGAATTCCGTCAACGGGTTCTACCGGCCCAGCCGGGGCACGGTGCGCTTCATGGGGCAGGACATCACCGGCCGGCGCGCCAGCGAGATCGCGCGCCTCGGGATCGCCCGCACCTTCCAGAACATCCAGCTGTATCTGGGCATGTCGGTATTGGACAACCTGCTGTCGGGCCGGCACATCCATTCCTCGGGCGGCGTCCTGCAGGCCCTGCTGCGCCCCTGGGGGATGCGCGACGAGATCCGTCAGCGCGCTGCGGTGGAGGAGATCATGGATTTCCTCGAACTTCAGCCCCACCGCCACACGCCGGTCGGGACCTTCGGCTATGGCATCCGCAAGCGGGTCGATCTGGGGCGGGCGCTGGCGATGGAACCCAAGCTGCTGCTGCTGGACGAACCGATGGCCGGGATGACCATGGACGAGAAAGAGGACATGGTGAGGTTCATCCTCGAACTGCGGGCGCAGCGGGGCATGCCGATCCTGCTGGTCGAACACGACATGCAGGTGATCTCGGAAATCGCGGACCGCGTGGTGGTGCTGGACTGGGGGCGGCATGTCGCCACCGGCGCCCCCGCCGAGGTGCTGCGCCGCCCCGAGGTCGTCCGGGCCTATCTTGGAGGCGAATGACGCACGATGCTGGAGCCGACCTGTGACACGCTGCCGAAATTCGTCTTTCGCCATCTGGCCGAACGGCCCGATGCGCTGGCCATGCGGCGCAAGGCGCTGGGGATCTGGCGCCGGATAAGCTGGGGGGAATCGGGGCGCGAGATCGAGCGGATCGCCGCCGGGCTGATGGCGCTGGGGCTGGGGGACGAGGCCTGCATCGCCGCCATCGGCGACAACGAGCCCGAACTGTTCTGGGCGGAACTGGCGATCCAGTCGGTGGGCCGGGCGGCAAGCTGCCTCTACCCCGACATTTCCGGCGAGGAACTGCGGCTGAGCCTGCTGGACTGCGGCGCGCGGATCGTCTTTGCCGAGGATCAGGAACAATGCGACAAGCTGCTGGAGCTTGCCGATGAAACCGGGCTGCGGGCCATCGTCTACTGGGACAACCGGGGGATGGAAGGCTACGACGACCCCCGGGTGATCGCGCTCGACGACCTGCGCCGCAGGGGCGATGCCCTGCTGGCCGAAACGCCGGATTGCGTCCGCGCGGCGGTGGCGCGCGGCAGCGCCGACGATCTGGCGGCGGTGATCTATACATCGGGCACCACCGGCCGCCCCAAGGGGGTGATGGGGTCGCACCGCTATCTTCTGGACATCGCCGACCGCTGGCGGCGGGTGCTGGATGCGACGCCGGGCGCGAATTACGTCAGCTATATCTCGCCCGCCTGGGCGACCGAGCAATATATCGGCCTGGCGCTGGGCGTGTCGCTGCCGATGGTGATGAACTTCCCCGAGGAACCCGAAACCGTCGCCATCGACATGCGCGAGATCGGGCCCGAGTTCCTGTTCTACAGCCCCCGCCAGTGGGAGGCCGTGGTGGCCGCGACCGACGCCCGCATCCGCGACGCGGCGGCCCCGGTGCGGGCGGTCTATCGCTGGTCGATGCAGGCGCTGGCTGAAGGGCAGGGGCGGCAGCGCACCCTGGGCCAGCGGTTCCGGCGCGGGCTGGCCGACATTCTGGTGGGCCGGGCGGTGCGCGACCGGCTGGGGTTCGGCAGCCTGCATACGGCGGTGAATTCGGGCAGCACGCTCAGCCCCGAGGTCTTCGCCTTCTTCCGCGCGCTGGGCGTCAGCATGCGCAACGTCTACGGCTTCACCGAGATCGGCATCGTCGCGGCCACCGGTGATGACGACCCCCGCGACACGGTGGGCCGCCTGCTGACCAGCGCCCACGGGGCAGAGCCGGTCCAGGTCCGCATCCACGACGACGAGATCCAGGTGCGCGGCGGGGTGGTGTTCAGCGGCTATTTCAACCGGCCCGAGGCGATGGCCGAACGGCTGACCCCCGACGGCTGGATCCGCAGCGGCGATGCCGGGCGGTTCGACGCGGACGGGCGGCTGATCTACCTCGACCGGCTGGACGACCTGCGCCGGCTGTCCAGCGGCGAAACCGTCGCGCCGCAGTATATCGAGACGCGCATCCGCCTGAGCCCCTATATCCGCGACGTGATCGTGGTGGGCGAGGGGCGCGCGGCGGTGGCGGCGCTGGTGGACATCGACATGGAACTGGTCGGGCGCTGGGCCGAGGAACGGCAGATTTCCTTCACCTCGCAGGTGGACCTGTCGCAGCACGCGCAGGTCTATGCGCTGATCGAACAGGAACTGGCCGCGGTCAACGCCACCCTGCCGGAAACCGCGCGGGTGGCGCGGTTCCTGAACCTGTTCAAGCCCTTCGACGCCGACGAGGGCGAACTGACCCGCAGCCGCAAGTTGCGCCGCGCGGTGATCGAAAGGAAATACGCCGATCTGATCGACGGGCTTTACGGCGATGCCGGCACGGTCTCTGCCAGTGTCGAGATCAGGTATCAGGACGGGCGCACACGGGTGCTTCAGGGCGATGTCGCCGTCCGGCAGGTCGGCGGCACCGCGCCCCGCCCCGCATCGGCGGCCTGAAAGACCCGCGGCCGCGACCGCCTGCGGCCGCAGGAAACAACGCCGCCCCGGAAGGAGGAATTCGGGGCGGCAAAAGGCTGAACAACAACGACAGGGAGGTAGACATGAAACGGAACAACACGTTCGGCCGCCGGGCATTCCTAGCGGCAGCGGTGGCCATGGCGGCCGCCTTCCCCTTCTCCGCCGCCTCGGCGCAGGAGACCTACAGGATCGTCAGCCTGCTCGACTATTCGGGGCCCTTCGCCAACCGCGGCACCCCGGTGGAACAGATGCAGCGCCTGCTGGTGGACTGGTACAACGAAACCCGCGGCGCCGAGCGCGGCATCGTGCTGGAATTCGAGCCGGTGGATACCGGCTATGACCAGGCAAAGACCGTGCAGGCCTATGAACGCGCGGTGCAGGACCCCAGCCTGATCGGCATCGTCACCTTCGGTTCGCCCAACGTGATCGCGATCCAGAACCGGCTGCCGGAAAACAGGATCCCGGCGGTGCATGGCGGCCCGGCCTACAGCCTGATGGAGCCGGGAAGCTGGGTCTTCACGCCGCTGAACGACTATGCGCGCTACTACGCCGCGGCGGTGGACTGGAAGCTGGCGTCGTGGGAAGGCGCCGACCCGCTGAAGGTGGCCTTCGTCACCTTCGACGGCAGTTCCGGGCGCGACTGGGCGGCGGTGTTCCAGACCCTGATCGCGGACAAGAACGCCGAACTGGTGCTGTCGGAATTCATCTCGCCCCGGGCGCTGGACGTGGCGGTGAACGCCGAGCGCATCATGGACGAGGATCCCGACATGGTGATCCTCGCCACCACCGACCAGTTGCAGCCGCTCATCCTGGGTGAATTGCACGCCAGCGGCTTCGACATGACCCGGGTGGTGAACTCGCAGCACGAGGGGCTGGCCCTGCTGGCGATGCTGGGCGTGGCGCCCGAGGTCTACGAGGGCACCTATGAGGTGACGTCGGAAAACTACGTGGACCAGACGACCGAGGCCTACCAGATCTACGACGCGCGCAAGGACAGGTATCAAAGCCGCTGGTCGGCCGATACGCTGTTGCATTTCCCCTCGATCGTCGTGCTGCTGGATGCGATCGACCGGGCGGCGGAAAAGGCGGGCGGCGCGCGCATCGACGGCGCGGCGGTCTATGCCGAACTGGCGAACGGCACCTTCGACGGGCGCGGCCTGTTGCAGGAGATCAAGTTCCAGAACGATGTCGATCCCACGCTCGGGGTGCGGTCGGTGGTGATGCTGCAACAGCGCGATGGCAAGATCGAGACCGTATCCGATTTCCTGCCGCTGGCGGAATAGGCGCGCGGCGATGCAACGGGGGGCGGCCCGCCGGGGCGCCCCCGCCCGAACCCACAGGCCCGGAGGATGGGATTTGCACGATGTCGTCGCTTTTGCCGACCGCCCCGGCGCGGGCAGTGCCGCCGAACTGCTGTCGGTGGCGAATATCGAGGTGCGGTATCAGGGCACGATCCTGGTCCTGAAGAACGTGTCGCTGCATGTGGCCCCCGGCGAGATCGTGGCGCTTCTGGGCAGCAACGGCGCCGGGAAATCCACCACGCTCAAGGCCATATCGAGCCTGATCCAGTCCGAAGAAGGCCGGGTGACGGAAGGCGCGATCCGGTTCGACGGCATGAACATCGAGAACGACGACCCCGTGCGCACCGTGCGCCGCGGCGTCGTGCAGGTGATGGAGGGCCGCCGGGCGCTGGAACACATGAGCGTGGAACAGAACCTTCTGGTCGCCTCGGCCGCGACGCGGATGAACAAGGCCGCGATCCGGCGCAGCATCGAAGAGGTGTACGCGCTGTTCCCCGTGCTGGCCGAATTCCGCAACCGCCAGTCGGGCTATCTGTCGGGCGGGCAGCAACAGATGATGGTGATCGGCCGGGCGCTGATGACGCGGCCGAAACTGCTGCTGCTGGACGAGCCGTCACTGGGCCTGTCGCCGCTGCTGGTCTCGACCATCTTCGAGGCGATCGCGCGCATCAACCGCGAGATCGGCACCGCGATCCTGGTGGTGGAACAGAACGCGCGGGTGGCGCTGAAACATGCGCATCGCGGTTACGTGCTGGAAAACGGCCGCATCGTGATGGAGGGCACGCGGGCGGAGCTGCTGAACAACGAGGACCTGAAGGAATTCTACCTCGGCATCGGCGCCTCGGGGTCGGCCAAGACCTACCGCGACATCAAACATTACCGCCGCCGCCGCCGCTGGCTCGGCTGAAAGGGGCAGGGAGGGCATGACCTTGGAAATCGTCTTGCGGGTGCTCTACACCGGCGTCACCACCGGCGCGATCTATGCCGCGGTCGCCGTGGGGTTCAACGTGATCTACCGTTCGGGCCGGGTGTTCAACATCGCCCAGGGCGAGATGGTGATGATCGCCACCTTCATGATGGTGGCGCTGATGGGGGCGGGGTTCAGCCCCTGGACGGCGCTGGTGCTGTCGGGCATCGGCATGGCGCTGGTGGGCCTTGCGGTCGAACGGCTGGTGCTGCGCCGCCTTGTCGGGCAGCCGGAAATGGCGCTGTTCATGGCGACGCTCGGGGTGCTGCTGGTGATGAACGGGCTGGGGCATATCCTGATCGGCGCCGAGCCGCAGATCTTCCCCGAACTTTTCGGGCGCGACCGCTGGCGGATCGCCGGCGTGAACGTGCGCGAGTCGGTTCTGGTCGGCACCGCGCTGATCGTGGCGCTGATCGCGGGGCTGGCCTGGTTCTTCAACGCGACGCGCACCGGGCTGCTGATGACGGCGGTGGCCGAAAGCCACCAGACCGCGCGTTCGCTCGGGGTGAACGTGCGGGCCTCCATCGCCGTGTCCTGGGCCGTGTCGGGCGTCATCTCGACGGTGGCGGCGGCGGTGTTCATGGGCGGGCGGATGGTCAGCGGCGATGTCGCCTCCATCGCCTTCGTCGCGCTGCCGGTGGTGCTGCTGGCGGGGCTGGAAACCATCGGCGGGGTGCTGATCGGCGGCATCATCGTGGGCGTGGGGCAGGCGGCCGCGGCGCGCTGGCTCGACCCGCTGACAGAGGGCGGGGCCTCGCTGATCTTTCCGTTCGCACTGATGCTGGTGCTGCTGATGATCCGGCCGCAGGGCCTGTTCGGCTGGAAACACGTGGAAAGGATCTGACGGATGTATCGCGCCTGTGGGGATTTCTCGGAAAGCTACCGCAACGACATGCGCCTGATACGGACGCGCTGGCAATGGGCCGCGCTGATCCTGCTGGCGGTGGGGCTGCTGCTGTATCCGCAGGTGGCGGGCGGCGCCTGGACCCGCTTTGCCACCGTCACCGGCATCACCATCGTCGCGGTCATCGGGCTTCAGATCCTCGTCGGCCTTTCGGGGCAGGTCAGCGTCGGGCAATCGGCCTTCATGGGGGTCGGCGGCTATTTCGCGGCCATCGCCGCGGCCAGGCTCGGGGTGCCGTTTCCGCTGCCGATCCTGGCCGGTGCGGTGGGGGCGACGCTGTTCGGCATGCTGTTCGGCCTGCCGGCGGCGCGGATCAAGGGGTTCTATCTGGCGCTGACGACGCTGGCGGCGCAGTTCATCTTCGAATTCTCGATCGTGCGGCTTCCCGCCGGGTGGTTCGGCGCCTCGGCGGGGATCGCGATGCCCACGCCGGTGATCTTCGGCACCCCGATCAACACGCCCGAAGGGTTCTATTACATGGTGCTGCCCTTCGTGGTGGCGGCCTGTTTCGCGGGCGTGTTCATCCTGCGCAGCCGTCTGGGCCGGGCCTTCGTCGCGGTGCGCGACAACGATCTTGCGGCAGAGGTGACGGGGATCAACGTGACCTATTACAAGGTCGTGTCCTTCGGCATCGCCTCGTTCTTCGCCGGGACGGCGGGGGCGCTTCTGGCCTATGAAAACCGCTTCGTCCATTTCGAGCAGTTCACCCTGTTCGAGTCGATCTGGTTTCTGGGCATGCTGATCGTGGGCGGCATGGGGTCGATCCTGGGCGCGGTGCTGGGTGCCATCGCGTTGCGGCTGGTGCAGGAACTGCTGATGATCGGCGGGCCGGTGCTGGTCGGCTATCTGCCCGGGGCGCGCTATGACATCGCCTTTCCGCTTGTGAACGTGGTTCTGGGCACGACCATCATCCTGTTCCTCATCTATCAGCCCCGCGGGCTGGCCCATATCTATCGCAAGGGCGAGCGGTTCTTCCGGCTCTGGCCCTTTCCGCATTGATCGGGGGGAAACATGCGCACGGCACGGCGGAAGAAGTGGCTGGA
Organism: Ruixingdingia sedimenti; assembly: GCF_031432425.1. Classification (NCBI taxonomy): domain Bacteria; kingdom Pseudomonadati; phylum Pseudomonadota; class Alphaproteobacteria; order Rhodobacterales; family Paracoccaceae; genus Ruixingdingia; species Ruixingdingia sedimenti. Next base: position 20,177 of record NZ_JAVKPH010000032.1, read on the forward strand.
GGTCGAGCCGATCGACGCCACGAGGGCCCGTTTCCTGTTGGGGCTGGAGGACACCAGCCCCTCGGACACCGGGGTCGAGACCATCCATGCGCTGGAAATCGCGGGCGTCCTGACGATCCCCGGGCTGGAAATCCTGGAGATCGAGCCGCGGGCGATCCTTCACCCCTATCCCGAATGCGCGGTGAGCCTCGATCCGGTGCGCCAGATGGTCGGCGCGCGGATCGGGGCGGGGTTCCGGGCCCGGGTGCTCGACGTGATGGGCCGGACGCGGGGGTGCACGCATTTCATGTCGCTGATGCTGGACCTGACGGCGGCGCATACGCTGACCACCTTCCTGCGCATGCGCGAACGTGCGGAATACGAGGCGCGCAAGGCCCCGGACGACGACTGGACGCGCACGGGGCTGGCGCTGGTGCCGGAACTGGAAAACGCCTGCATCGCCCTGCGGGCGGATTCGCCGGTCATCCGCAATGCCAGACGGCCGCGGGCCGACGGGTCATAGCCGGGCGCGGCGCAGGTCGTCGCGGAACTGCGGTGCGGCGATGCCTGCAAGGGCATGTTGCAGCGCCGATCCCGCAAGCCCGGCGATCCGCGCCACGCCATGTTCCGTCACCACATGGGTCACGTCGCGGGCGGCCAGCGTCGCCGGGCCGTCCAGCGCGGGGCGGATGTTGCTGGCGCTGCCGTCCCTGGCGGCGGCGCGCAGGGCGATGATGCTCTTGCCGCCGGGCATGGCGGCGGCGGCGCGGGCGAAATCGGGCTGGCCGCCGGGGCCCGAAATCGGCCGCCCGCCCAGATATTCGGCATTGACCCGGCCGGAAAGATCGACCTCAAGCGCGCCGTTGATGGCGCAGAGCCGCGGGATCGCCGCCAGTGTCGGCGCCGCATGGGTCAGGTCGCAGGGGTGGAACTCGACCGCCGGGTTGTCGTGCAGAAAGGCGTAGAACCCGGCCGATCCCGCCGCCATCGTCGCCACCGACCGGCCCCGGAACGCGGATTTCGTGGCATTGGTGATCGCCCCGCCCTCGATCAGGGGCTGGACCGCCTCGGTGATGATGCCGCTGTGCAGGCCCAGATCGCGGCAATGGGTCAGCCGCCGCGCGGTCAGGTCGGGGATGGTGCCGATGCCGAGTTGCAGCACATCGCCGTTGCCGATCAGCCCGGCCAGATGGTCGGCGATGGCGGCGTCGGTCGCGTCGCCCCGCGACGGTGGGGCCGTCTGCACCGGCGCGTCGCCGGTCAGGAAAAAGTCGATCTCGTCGGGCGACAGCAGGGTATCGCCCCGCGTGCGCGGCATGTTCGGGTTGATTTCCGCCACCACCAGCCGCGCCCGGCGCAGCGCCGCGCGCATCGCATCGACCGAGACGCCCAGGGAATGCCGCCCCCGGTCGTCGGGCGGCGACAGGTGCAGCAGCAGGATGTCGGGCGCGAAGGCCCCGCCCGCCAGCCAGCCCGGGGCCTGCGACAGCGGGTGGCGGATCACCTCGACCTTGCCGTCGCGCAGCGCGCCCCGCAGCGCCCGGCCGGGCACGAAGGTGGTCATCCGCAGCGCGCCCGCATCGACCCCCGGGGCGAAGGGCGGCGTGCCGACGGTGCACAGGTCGAACAGCCGGAACGGGCCCGCCGCCGCCGCAAGCCCGGCCAGTTGCGCCGACAGCCGCGGGGGCGCGGCGCAGCCGGTATGGACGACGACGCCGGCGCCGGGGCGGAAATGGTCCGCGATGTCGGCCAGCTGCGCGATGGGGGTCATCGGCGCCGGCCCGCGCCGGGGTTGCGCCCTGGTCATAGCACCGCGACGGGGGTGATCGGGCTGCCCACGCCACCCTTGATCCGCAGGGGCGCGACGATCAGCTGGAACGCCGCCTGCCCATGCGCCGCCAGCGCCTCCAGATCCAGCAGTTCGGCGAGGTAGACCCCATGCGCATGCGTCAGCCGCAGGTGCAGCGGCACGGCGCTGTCGGGATCGTGCGAAGGCAGCACCTCGACCGCCACATTGTCGGCGGCGACCAGCGCGAAACCCTGCGACAGGATCCAGTCGGCGCAATCGTGATGCAGCCCCGTGGCGCGCAGCGGATCGGCCCGCCCCGCCCGCCATTCGGCCAGCCAGCCGGTGCGCACCAGCAGCGCGTCGCCCGGCGCGGGCGCAATCCCGGTCGCGGCGACCGCATCGGCAAGCCGGCGGGCCGATATGGCCTGCGCCTGTTCCGATCCGGGCGGGGGGGCAAGGTCGACGAAGATCCCCCGGGTCACGATCGGGTCCAGCTTGTCGATGCCGCAGCGGCTGGCGCCCCGGCTGGTGATCGTGTTGGCGGAAAAGCCGTTGTAGATCGTGCCGCCGCGGATCACATGGCTCAGCGCGTCGATATGGGTGGTGCCATGGGTCGGCAGCAGGATCGCATCGTCGCTGAAGCCGAAGCCGTGGCGTTCGGGCAGCCCGGCGGCATAGTCGCCGCCGTCCCGGATCATGAAATGCTGCACCGGGGCGCGCATGTCCGGCACCGGGCCGCGCTTGCCGCCCTCGATCTCTATCGCCAGGGGCACCACGATGCCCGACCGCACCGCCGCCAGCCCGCGCAGGGTGGCGGCCCGGTCCACCAGATTGCGCGCGCCGGCCTCGTCCGCGGGGCCCCAGTCGTAGCGGGCGTTCATGCCGCGCCCGTGCCAGTCGCCGTGCCCGTATCCGGGATCACCTCGAAATGGAAATCGGTGATCCGGCCCTCGCGCGCATCCTTGAACACCACCCGCACCCGGGGCTGGCGCAGCAGCTGTCGGGCGGCCCGGTCGATGTCGGTCAGATCGACGCCGGTGACATGGTTCAGCACCGCCGTATCGGCGCCGTCGAGCGTGACATAACCGATGATGAACGGGGGGGCGGGCAGGCCGGGGAACTGCGTCGCGATGATCGAGAACACTTCGAGCCGCCCTTCCTGCCCGACCTCGACCCATTCGGTGGCGGCCACGTAATCGGCATCGGAAAACGACCGCGCGGGCACCATCACCTGGCCCGTCACCGGGTTGCGGGTGCCCATGATGCGGGCGTTGTCGCGCAGTTCGGCGAAGAACCGGGTGGCGGTGTCGCCGGCGAAATAGCGGTAGTCGAAGTTCCAGTTGCCGGGGATGACCAGCGGCTCTGCGGCAGGCATGTCCATGACCTTCCTCACGGTTTTTCGGCGCCAAGGATGACGGCGGTGGAAAATTGCGTGGCGCCCCCCTGACCGGTGGACAGGGTGCGCCGGATCCCGTCGATCTGCCGCGCCCCCGCCCGGCCGCGGATCTGCAACGCGGCTTCGGTGATGCGGATCAGGGCGGTGGCGCTGACCGGGTTGCAGGCCTGCGGACCGCCCGAGGGCTGGAAGGCGACCCCGGCCGTGCCCGCGATGGCGCGTTCGGTGAAGGCCACGTTGTCCTCCGGCGTGCAGAGGCCGAGCGCCATATAGGCCATGACCTCGGAACTGGCGAAGGGGGCCTGGATTTCCACCATGTCGAGCGCGGCCAGGGGATCGGTGATCCCGGCCTGCCCATAGGCCTTGCGGGCCGCGCGTTCCAGCGTGATCAGGTTGTCCAGCGCGCCTTCGGGGCGGTGGAAACGGTCGCCCATGGCATAGGTGTCGCTGAAGGCGCCGGTGCCGTGGATCCAGGCGGGCGTGCGGTCGCCCACCAGCGCGGCATGGGTCAGGACCACGGCGCAGGCGCCCTCGGTGGTCGGGCAGGCTTCGAGCGCGTGGATCGGCCAGGCGAGGATGGCCGACCCGCGCACCTGATCGGCGGTGAAGACGCGCGGCCGCTCGATCGTGTCGTTCAGGGCGGATACGGCGGCGTTGCGGGCGGCAAGCTGCGCCCAGTGGTCAGAGGTGAAGCCGTATTTCTGCATCATCAGCGTGGCGCGCAGCGCGACCATGCTGATCGTGCTCATGCTGATGTCCTTTTCGTAGATCGGATCGAAGATCGAGTTGAAGATGTTCTGCGCGGTGGTGGCGTGCCCCATGCGTTCGACCGCGACGACCAGCACCGCCTTGCCGCGCCCGGCGGCGATCCATGTCATCCCCGCCAGCAGGGCCGAGGATCCGGTGGCCCCGCCGGTGTTGATGCGCATATAGGGAATGCCGGGCCGGGCGATGGACATCAGGTCGATATTGGCCAGCCCCGCCAGCGCGTCGGGGGCGACGCCGCCGACGATGAGGTCGATCCCGTCGAGGCCGATCCCGGCATCGGCAAGGGCGGCGGCGGCGGCCTCGCGCACCAGTTCGGCGGTGTTCTTGTCGGAATGGCGGCGGCGGTATCGGGTCTGGCCCACGCCGAGGATGGCAACGGGGTCGGTCATGCGGCCTCCAGGATCATCGCGGTGGCGGTCTGCGCGCCGCCTGCGCCGAGGCCGGTGGCCAGCGCCCGGCGCGGCGTGCCTGCGGTTGGGGCTGCGGCGGCCCGCAGGCGGGTGTAACAGTCGATCAGCCGGACCAGCCCCATCGCCGGATAGCACCATCCCGCCTCGGACCCGCCCGAGGGGTTGACGTGATCGGCCGTTAGGGCGCGAAACCCCCCGCCCGGCGGGCAGAGGCCGAGCGATTCCAGCGCCAATGCCTCGTCGGCAAGGGTCATGCCGTCGATTTCGTACAGGCCGATGTCGCCGAGGGTCAGCCCCGCCGCCGCAAGCGCGGCCCCGGTGGCGGTGCGCAGGGCGGGCATCGCCAGCAGGTCGCGGTCGCCGACCGCGGTGGCGTCGGTGCCATGGCCGACGCCCGCGATGCGGACGGCGCCGGGGGCCGCGCCGATCACCATCGCCGCCACCACATCCGCCCGGCGCGGCCCTTCGCCCGGCCGCAGGGGGAAGCTTTCGTGCCGCGCGCCGCTGTCGGCCCGCAGGGCGGCCGGGTTGGCGGCGGCGCGGGCGCGCCGGCTGCGCGCGGCCTCTGCGCGCGCCTCTGCGGCATCGCCATGGCGGGCCATCCAGCGCGACAGGCGGAAGGCCGAAACCTCGGTGTCGGACAGGCCGAAGGGCTGTTGCAGGAACGGGTCGAACCCGGCGCGCGACACCGCGGCGGGGTCGCCCTCGCTCGCCCGGCCCCAGGCCGCGACGATGGTGACGGCGGATTCCCCCGCCTCGATCCGCGCCGCGCCGAACGAGGCCGCGGCCAGCCCGTCCTCGGACAGGCGGATCTCGTCGCGCAGATAGGCCCCGGCGGCGGGGGCCGTCACCATGCTGGACAGCGACCGCCCGTCGATCAGGTCATGGGCGGCGAGCACGACCGAATCCACCGCGGCGATGGGTGTCCCGGCATCGGCCAGCGCCGCGCTTACCCCGTCGAAGATGAGATCGGTCAGGCTTCTGGACGCATCGCGCCAGGAGGTGGTGATGGCGGCGCCGTGGATATGCGCCTGTCGTCCCGAACCGGCCACGCTGCGTTCCCCCTCTCTGTCCCTGTTTCGTAACATTGATGAGTCCCTTCATCAACATTGATGTTGATTACGTGCCGAAAGCCGTGAAACCGCCATCGACATAAAGCGTCTGCCCGTTGACATAGCTGGCCGCCCCGGTGGCCAGGAACACCGCGACGCCCGCGATGTCCTCGGGCGTGCCCCATCGCCGGCTGGGGATCCGGCCGGCGATCTGCTGTTCGAACGCCGGGCTGCCGGTGCGGCTCATGTCCGTGGTGATGAAGCCCGGCGCGATGGCGTTGACGGTGATCCCGGTTCCCGCCAGTTCCCCGGCCAGCGCGCGCGTCAGCCCGTCGATGCCCGCCTTGGCGGCGATATAGGCCGACAGGTGCTTGCGCGCCTGCCGCCCGACGATGGAGCTGAGGTTGACGATGGCCCCGCCGCCCCGCGGTTCCATCAGCGCCGCGGCGGCCTGCGCGGCGAAGAAACAGGCGGTCAGGTTGGTGTCGATGGTGCGGGTCCAGCCGGCGCGGTCGATCCGGCGCGCGGGTGCCGCGATCAGGATCGCGGCGTTGTTCACCAGCACGTCCAGCCCGCCCGCCTGTTCCGTCACGAACCGGAACATCCGGTCCACCCCGGCCGGGTCGGTCACATCGGCGGTCACGGCATGGGCGCGGAAGCCCCCCGCGCGCAGGGCGTCCGCCGCATCGGCCACCGCCGGGCTGCGGTCGGACAGGACGACCTCTGCCCCCGCCGCGGCATAGCCCTGCGCGATCGCCAGCCCGATCCCCTGCGCCGCACCCGTGACCAGCGCCACCTTGCCGTCCAGCGCAAAGCGCCGGGCATGTGCCGCCGTGCCTGCCCCCTGGTCCATGTCGTTCCCCCTGCTGCGATCCGCCCGGTCAGGCCGGCATCAGCCCGTCCAGCGACGCCTTGATCTGAAGCGCGAGATAGCGCGAGAACAGCCGCGCCTCGGTGATCGCGCCGCCCATGATCCAGAAGCCGGGCTGGCCGGTGCGTTTCCACATGTTGCGCATGTTGAAATCCGCATCGAAGCCCCAGACCGGCCCGACCCGCGCGGCGATCTCTTCGCCCATCAGGTCGCGGATGGCGCCCTGCATGCCCTCGAACCCGGTCGCGGTGACCACCAGATCGCAGGGCACCACCGATCCGTCCTTCATCCGCAGCCCCTCGGGGACGAAGCGGTCCATGTCCTCGGCCTGCAACAGCGGGATCTTGCGGTCGATGATCAGGCGGCTGCATCCCACGTCGATGTAATAGCCGCCCGCCCCGCGCAGGTAGAGCAGCTGAAACCCGGTGCCGTCCGCGCCCGAGGTCAGCTTGAACCCCACGGATTTCAGCCCCTCGAGCAGATCCTTGTCGAGCCTGTCGGTCTTGCGGGTGATGTGCTGGTAGGATTCGATCAGCACCGGATAGGGGATCGAGGCGATCATCAGGTCCACATCCTCGACCGGCCGCCCCTCGGCAAAGACCGCATAGCTGATCGCCGCGCTCGGTTCGAGGCTGACGACGCAGGTCGGCCCGCGCTGCATGATCGACACCTCGGCCCCGCTGACATACAGATCCTGCGCGACGTCATGGCCGCTGTTGCCGGTGCCGATGACCAGCGCGCGCTTGCCGGCCCAGTCGAGGCCGCTGCGGAATTCGCCCGAATGCAGCACCGTGCCCGCGAAATCCTCCAGCCCCGGCAGGGTGGGCCTGCGCGGTGCGCCGCCCGATACGCCAAGGGCGGCGACCAGATGTTTCGTGCGCATCCGCCGTTCGGACCCGTCGGCCAGCCGCAGGGTGACGGACCATTCGCCGGTGACGGGATCATGGCTGTGGCCGGTCAGTTCGGTGCCGGTCCAGACGTTCAGTTCCATGCATTCGGCATAGGATTCCAGCCAGAGCGCCAGCATGTCCTTGGGCAGCCACATCGGCCAGGTTTCGGGAAAGGGCATGTAGGGGAAATGGTTCGCGGTCGTTTCGTTGTGCAGCGTCAGGTTGTTGTAGCGCGCGCGCCAGACGTCGCCCAGACGGGCGGTACGCTCGATCACCAGCGCGTCCACCCCCATCTGCCGCAGTCGCGCCGCAAGGATCAGCCCGCCTTGCCCGGCGCCGACGATCAGCACCTGCGGATCGCGGTCGGCGAAGGCGCGTTCGCGTTCGCGGTCCTGCGACCAGTTTTCGGGCGAGGTGATCTGGGAATAGTTGTCGCCGCGCGGCCGGTTGTCGCCCGTCCGGTCGGCAAAGCCGTGGATGTGGTTCAGCGCGAACAGGATCTGCCAGATCCGCAGCGAGGCGGGGTTGCCGTCCGGGCAGGCCAGCCGCACGAAACCGTCGCAGGTGCCGATGTCGGTGTCGAAGGCGAAATAGCCCTCGATCAGATTGCGCCCCGCACGGCGGACCAGAACCGGCGCGGTGCGGCCCGGGGCGGTGCGGAAGTTGCGCAACGCCCTGCGCCGGTGCCCCTCGACCATGGCCCGCCCGATGGCCTCGGGGCCGGTGTGGACCCGGTAGTCCCAGTCGAGCACCAGCATGTCCTTGAGATAGCTTTCCGCGCCGCACATCCGCGCCAGCGCCGCGTCGTCCTGCTGCAAAAGCGTGGCCTCGAAGGTTTCGAGCCAGAGGCGGAAGGTGCTTTCGGGATCAAGCTCCTGGACGGGTAGGGCGCGGTTCATCTGAAGAGCCTCCTTGGCGGGACCTGCTGTCCGGTCGGGTCGGAATGGGGCATGCGGTTTTTCAACATCTGTGTTGATCTTGGGTCTGCAAAAGGCCGCCGGGCCGGATCGCCCGGTTTCAGGGGGTGTCGGCAGGGGTGAAGCTGAGGGTGATGGCGCTCATGGGGCAGGCATCGGCGGCCTCTTGCAGGGCCTTGACGCTCCATCCGCCATCGGGGATGAATTCGGATTGCCCGGCGGCGTCGAACCGGAAGCCCGCGGGCGCGAACTGGACGCACATCCCGACGCCGGCGCAAAGGTCGTGGTCCACGCGGACATGGACGATTTTCCCGCCCCCGCCCGTCATGTGTCGTGGAACCTGACATGAAGGCCCTCGACCGCCCGCGCCACGACCGTGCGGGCATAGCGGAGTTCCTTGTCCAGCACCTCCACCCGGCCGAAATTGGCGGCAAGCCAGGTCAGCGCCTCCTGCACCTCCAGCCGCGCGAGCGGCGCGCCCAGGCAGGTATGCACCCCCTGGCCGAACCCCGCATGGCGGTTGGGCCAGCGGGCGATGTCGAAACCGTCGGGGTTCTCGAAGGCCGCCGGATCGTGATTGGCGGCATGCTGCATCAACAGCATGCGGTCGCCCTGCCGGATCTCGCGGCCGAAGAATTCGAACGGCACCTTGGCCCACCGACCCAGCCCCTTGATGGGGCCGTCGTAGCGCAGCATCTCCTCGGTCGCGGTCCGGGCGAGCGAGGGATCCTGCCGCAGCCGCTGCCACTGGTCGGGAAAGCGGTCGAAGGCGATCATGCCGCTGGCAAGCAGGTTCATCGTCGTCTCGTGCCCGGCAAAGACCATCAGCACGGTGTTGGCGATGATGTCTTCCTCGTCCAGCCGGACGCCGTTTTCCTCGGCCTGGCAGAGGCGGGTGATCAGGTCGTCCTTGGGCGCGCGCAGCCGGTCGCGGATGATCGGGCGCAGGAAATCCACCAGCTTGCCCATGGCGGCCTCGCCCTTGACGAAGCGGCTGTCGTCGGCGCCGCCCGTGAACACCACGCCGCCGAGGTCGTTGGACCAGTCGCGCACCTCGAACCGCGCCTCGGGGGGGATGCCGAGGAATTCGGCGATCACCACCACCGGCAGGGTGAAGGCGAATTCGGACATGAAATCCACATCCTCGCGCCCGCGCAGCGGTTCGCCCAGATCCCGGACCAGCGCGCGGACGCGCGGGCGCAGCAGTTCCACGCTTTTCGGGGTGAAGGCTTTGTTGACCAGCATCCGCATCCGGGTGTGGTAGGGCGGATCCTTCCAGACGAAGAAGCGCGACAGGAAACCGATCAGCTGCGTGTACTTGGTTTCCGACGCCCGCATCTCGGCGCCGAAGGGGCCGGTGAACCTGTCCGAGGAAAGCCGTTCGGCATCGCGATAGCCCGCGACCACGGCGTCGTAGCCGGTGACGATCCATCCGTTCCACCGCGCGTTCCACAGGACGGGATGGGTATCGCGCAGCCGCCGGTAATAGTCGAACGGCCGGTTGATCGCCTCGTCCGACAGCAGGTCGTCGAGCGTCGGATCCTGCGCCGTGTCTATCGCATCCATCCCTGTTCCTCCGTCGTCCGGGGTCTGCCGGGCCGGGTGCCGCAGCAGGACTCACGTGCCTGAGCGGGCATGACCCCGCCCGATACCGGCACTCTGCCGACTCGATGCCGGTTCGTCAACATATATGTTGACTAGGGCGGGAAATCCGCGGGCGGGCCGAAACGCCATGCAGCCGGGCAGGGCGCCGGCTGCGCTATTTCCGGCTGATTATTTTGCATTGCGGTATATGGTTTCGAGTAACGAAATCTATGCCCGCGGGTTTTCCTCTTCGGCAGGGCCTGCGGAACGTCGGGGATCAGTCGGGCCGGGAGAGGATGGAAACATGGAAAAAGGCATGTCACGGGTGAAGGCGGCGCTTCTGGCGGGGGCCGCGATGGCGCTTTGCGGCGTGGCGCCCGGCGCGATGGCGCAGGAGGCGATCACGCTCAAGGTGGGCAGCGTCCTGCCCGCCAAACACTATATCTCGGTGCAGCTGGTCGACCGCTTCATCGCGGATCTCGAACAGCGGTCGAACGGCGCGTTCAGGTTCGAAAGCTATCCCGCCGGGCAGCTCGGCAAGGATGTCCCGGCGACGATGAGCAGCGGTCTGGCCGATCTGGGTGTCGTGATCACCGGGCATTATGCGGCGAAGTTTCCGCTGACCTCGGTCGGCGAACTGCCCGAAGGCGCCGGCAACGCCTGCGAGGGATCGGCGAAGATGTGGACGCTGACCCGGCCCGGCGGTCTTCTGTCCGCGCTGGAATTCGAGCCCAAGGGGCTGCGCGTGCTGAACGCCAACATGCTCGCGCCCTATGTGCTGTTCACCCGCGACAAGAAGGTCGAAAGCCTCGCCGATGTCAGCGGGCTGAAGATCTGGTCCAGCGGCCCGGCGGCGGAAAAGGCGATCGCGGAAATCGGCGGCGTGGGGATCAAGGTCGCCTCGACGGAACTCTATGATTCCGCCACGCGCGGCACGGTGGACGGGGCGGTGTTCCCCTATTCGGGTCTGGCGCAATACGATCTTCAGCCGATCCTGAAATATGCCGTCGACGGTGTGAACTTCGGTTCGGGCGTGTTCTTCCTGACCATCAGCGAACAGACCTGGAACCGCCTGACCGAGGACCAGCGCGCGATGATGGCCGATGCGGCGCTATCCGCGCAGCACGCGTTCTGCCAGTGGGTGGAGGACGGCGACAAGGCCCTGCGGGCCGAGACCGCCGCGCGCGAGGGCTATACCGTCACCGCGCTGGAGGGGGCGGCCAAGGACGAATTCGTCGGCCGGCTGCGGCAGAGCGCGGAAAACTGGGCCCGGGCGATGGATGGCGCGGGCCAGCCGGGCAGCGATGTGCTAAAAGCCTATCGCGAGGCCGCTGCCGGCAACTGATGCGGCGCCGGCCCCCGTTCGCGGCGGGGGCCGGCCGGCCGTCAGCCCCGGGCCGCGCGGGCGGCGGGCGGGGGGACGGTTTCCTGCAGATGGGCAAAGCTGCACCGGAAGCTGCCGGTGCCGAGGCTCGCCGCCCGCAGTTCCGCGATCAGGTCATGGGTTTCCGCCTGCGGGATCAGGGCCTGCACCTCGTCCCAGCCCGGCCAGCCCGGGCGGGTGTCGAAACCCAGCAACTGCCCGCGCCGCCCGGTCACGATGCGCTGCACGCGCGGCGTGAATTCCGACGGCACCGCCAGCGCCACCTGCAACACGGGTTCCAGCAGCAGGCTGCCGCAGGACGGCATCGCCTCTGCCATCGCCTTCTGCGCGGCCTTCTGGAAGGCCATGTCGGAACTGTCCACCGTGTGATAGCCGCCATCGGTCAGCGTCACCGCCACATCCACCATCGGATGGCCGAGCGGGCCCTTGGTCAGGAACGCCTCCACCCCCTTCTGCACGGCGGGGATATATTGTTTCGGCACCACGCCCCCGGTGATCCGGTCGTCGAAGGCGAACCCCGCCCCGCGCGGCTGCGGGCGGATCTCCAGCGTGACATCGGCGAATTCGCCATGCCCGCCGGATTGTTTCTTGTGCCGCGCATGAATGGTCGTTCCCTGCGTGATCGTTTCGCGGAACGGCACCTGCGGGCGTTCGCGGGTGACGGACAGGCCGCTGTCGGCCTTCATCCGCGCCAGCGCGAGGGCCAGATGCGTTTCTCCCTGTCCTTCCAGCAGGGTCTCGCCGGTTTCGGCCAGATGACGGCAGCGCAGGGCGGGGTCTTCCTCGCACAGGCGGGTGAGCGCGGCCGACAGCTTCACCTCGTCCGACGGCCGTTCGGCCCGGATCGCCAGCGCATGGACGGGTTCGGGCGGGTCCGGCCAGTCGGCGGCAAGCCGGCCCTGCGGGGTCAGCAGGTCGCCCGTGCGCGCCTCTGCCAGCCGGCCGAGCGCCACGACCTCGCCCGCCTGCGCCGCCGGTTTCGGCGTCAGCTTGCGGCCGAAGGGGGCCAGCACGCCGCCCACCCGCTCGCCCAGGCTGGCGCCGTCCCTGACCTCGCCCCGCCAGATGCGCGCCCAGGACAGTTTCCCCTGCTGCCCGGCCCAGGCGGTGCGGAACACCTGCGCCAGCGGCTCGCCCGCGGGCAGGTTCAGCCGCGCGGCGGTGGCGTCGGGGCCGGGGGCATCGTGGCGCAGGGCCTTCATCAGCCGGGTGATGCCGTTTTCATTCTCGGCGGAACCGAAGAACACCGGCACGATCAGATCGGCGGCCAGATCGCGCGACAGATTGTCATAGATCTCGGCCGGCGGGGGAACGGTGTCTTCCAGCAGATCCTCCATCAGCCCGTCGTCGAAATCGGCCAGCTTTTCCAGCATCTCGGTGCGCGCCTGCGCCTCATCGGGGCGGGCCGCGTCGGGCAGGGCGATCAGGTCGGACGGCCGGTGCGGGTTCCAGCGGAAGGCGCGTTCGCTGACCAGATCGACATGGCCGGTGATCCGCCCGCCCTCGCGGATCGGGATCGCGCGCAGGACCAGCGGGCGGGCCGACACCGCCTGGAGCGCGTGCAGCGTGGCGCGGACGGATGCCTCGGGCTGGTCCATCTTGTTGACGTAGAGCAGATGGGGAATGGCCCGGTCGTCGAGGAACTTCAGCACCGGCGCCAGCGCCGCGGCGCGGTCGGACACGGGTTCGGCCACCACCACCACGATATCGGCCACCGCCATGGCGCATTGCGCGTCATGGGCCAGATCGACGGCGCCGGGGCAGTCGATCAGCGTCCAGCCGTCGCCCAGATAGTCGAAGGCCGCCATGTTGGGCTCGGTCGACATCAGCCGCGCGCGCGCCTCGGCGCCGGTGTCGCCGGTGGTCGTGCCGTCCTTGACGGTGCCGCGCCGGGGAATGGCGCCGGCGGCGAACAGCATGTCCTCGAAAAGCGTCGTCTTGCCGCTGCCCTGCGGGCCGACCAGCACCGCGCAGCGGCCTTGTGGGTTGCCGTGGTCATTCCGGGCCATGTTGAGCCTCCTCTCGCCAGACCTGGTCCGGGCGGGGCGGCAACGTCGGTGCCGTCCTCGGCCCGGGTCGTAGGGCCAGTGTGACGGAGTTCGCCCCGCTTGTCGCGGGGGATTCGGGGACCGGCCGGCGGATCCGGCGCCGCGGGGGGATAGGGGGATGTCGGGCGTCTGCGGAGGGGGCGGCTGCTTGGATGATCCTCACGGCATCATCTGAACGGTGTTTCTACTCACGCCCCGGGAAGGGGGCGACTCAACCAGCTTTTCATTTACCGCATGGGCACTGGGTTTCTTCCCACGCCCCAGCGAAGGGGGCGACGCCTGGTCGCGGAATGACCGTAAGCGGTGCATAGGTCTCCGAAATCGGCCCCATTCTGCTGGCCCAGAATCATCGGCACGCCTTGAGAGGCCAACTCTGGGGTTCGAGAGACGCCGTGATTCGGCTTAGATTTCGCGATGAGTGACACAGGCCCCATGGAGGAATTGCCGCACCCGCCAGAGGTCGAGCATCTGCCCATTGCAGATGACCTCCAACACCGAGGCCCCTCCGAAAGCAGAGTTGCCGCGCCGCATCCGGCCGTAGAGGCGGTCACGGTCGTTACCGAAGATAAGGCGCAGAGCGCTGTGTATGCCGAGATAAAGGGACAGGCGCGTGCCGAGATCACGACGGATCGGGCCGATGTCACGAGCCTTCCACCTGGACCAGGTGTGACGGGGGAGACCTCCGAGCAGATCCCGGGCTTCGATATCGGTCACATTCCACAAGCGGAAAAGATTGACGACCGCTCGTGCGGCGGCCTGCGCCTCCAGCTGGGTCAGGCTTGGCGCGCTCGGGGTTGGCACGGTTTTCTGCTGTTGCGGAATACTCACAGCCTCCAGTCCTGCACAGACCAAGGATCGGGGATGGAATGCCATTTGTCAAAGCGGCTGAACGAACCGCAACGCCTTCGGGCCGGAATCCTCGCGGATTCCGGCTGCTGAAATGCGCTGGTGAGCCGCCCCCGCCAAAATGGCAGGGGCGGTGATGGATCAGTTCTCGGTGCGACCGACCGGGCAGTGCCAGGGCAGAAGCGAGCGGTAATCGACATCGCCCTTGTTGGCCTCGATCTGCTCCACCACCCAGTTGAGATACCGACGGGGGTTCACGCCATTCAGACGGGCGCTTTCGATCAGGCTGCAATAGATGGCCCAGACCTTTGCCGCCTCATTGTTTCCCGCGAAAAGGGAGTTTTTCTTGGTCAGGGCAATGCCGCGCATGCAGCGTTCGACCGCGTTGTTGTCGATTTCGATCCGGCCATCGAAGATGAAGCGCTGGAGCGGCTCGAAAGCCTTCAGCGCGTAATTGATCGCCTTTTTCAGGCTCTGTTGCACAAATCGCGTGAGGGATTCATCTCGTGAATCCAGCGTGGTAGCTTGACTGCATGAGCAGACCGACACCCCCGATCTACAAGACCAGGAACTGGCCCGCCTATAACCCAGCGCTCAAGCGCCGCGGCTCTCTGACGATCTGGTTCGACCCCGCCATGACGTGGAAGGCCGCGCCGACTGGCAAGC
>NZ_JAVKPH010000033.1:0-32675 GCF_031432425.1 Ruixingdingia sedimenti
ATGGAAGAAAAGCTCCGCTTCGCCATCCGCGAAGGCGGCCGCACCGTCGGCGCAGGCGTCGTCTCCAAAATCATCGCATAACCAGGACCGGGCGGGCCAGGCGCCCGCCCAACCGAGGGCAAGGACATGCAAGGACAGACCATTCGCATCCGGCTCAAGGCTTTCGACTACCGCGTCCTGGATGCCAGCACCGCGGAAATCGTCAGCACTGCCAAGCGGACCGGGGCGCAGGTGCGCGGCCCGATCCCGCTGCCGAACAAGATCGAGAAGTTCACGGTTCTCCGTGGGCCGCATATCGACAAGAAGTCGCGCGACCAGTGGGAGATCCGTACCCACAAGCGTCTGCTCGACATCGTGGACCCGACCCCGCAGACGGTGGACGCGCTGATGAAGCTCGACCTCGCCGCCGGCGTGGATGTCGAGATCAAGGTTTAAGGGGGCGACAATGCGCTCTGGAGTGATCGCAAAGAAGCTGGGCATGACCCGGCTGTTCCTGGAGGACGGGAAACAGGTTCCCGTGACCGTCCTTCAGCTCGACAACCTGCAGGTGGTCGCGCAGCGCACCGCCGACAAGGATGGCTACACCGCCGTCCAGCTCGGCGCGGGCGATGCCAAGGCCAAGAACGTCTCGGCGCCGATGCGCGGGCATTTCGCCCGGGCCAGCGTCGCGCCCAAGCGCAAGATCGCGGAATTCCGCGTGAGCCCGGACAACCTGATCGACGTGGGCGCGGAAATCACCGCCGACCACTATCTGGCAGGCCAGTTCGTGGACATCGCGGGCACCTCGATCGGCAAGGGCTTTGCCGGCGTCATGAAGCGGCACAACTTCGGCGGTCTGCGCGCCTCGCACGGCGTGTCGATCAGCCACCGCTCGCATGGGTCCACGGGCCAGTGCCAGGACCCGGGCAAGGTGTTCAAGGGCAAGAAGATGGCCGGCCATCTGGGCGCCGTGCGCGTGACCACGCAGAACCTGCAAGTGGTGCGCACCGACGCCGACCGCGGCCTGATCATGGTCAAGGGCGCGGTTCCCGGCTCCAAGGGCGGCTGGGTCACGATCAAGGATGCGGTGAAGAAGCCGGCGCTGGCCGACGTTCCGAAACCCGCCGCGATCCGTGCTGCCGCCGCCGCTGCTGCTCCGGCTGCCGAAGTGGCCGCCGAAGGGGGTGAAGCATGAAACTCGACGTGATCACGCTCGACGGCGGCAAGGCCGGCGAGATCGAGCTGGACGAGGCGCTGTTCGGTCTGGAACCGCGCGCCGACATCCTGCACCGGGTGGTGCGCTGGCAGCGGGCCAAGGCCCAGGCCGGCACCCATTCGACGCTCGGCAAGTCGGACGTCAGCTATTCGACCAAGAAGATCTACAAGCAGAAAGGCACCGGCGGCGCCCGCCACGGTTCCAAGAAGGCCCCGATCTTCCGTCACGGCGGCGTCTACAAGGGCCCGGTCCCGCGCAGCCATGCGCATGACCTGACCAAGAAGTTCCGTGCCCTCGGGCTGCGCCATGCGCTGTCGGCCAAGGCGACGACCGGCAACCTGGTGGTTCTGGACACGGCCGCGATGGCCGAGGCCAAGACCGCGCAACTCGCCAAGGCCGCGCAGGCCCTGGGCTGGAAGCGCGTTCTGATCATCGACGGCGCCGACGTGAACGAGAACTTCGCCATGGCCGCGCGCAACATCGAAGGCATCGACATCCTGCCGTCGATGGGCGCCAACGTCTATGACATCCTCAAGCGTGACACCCTGGTGATCACGAAGGCGGGTGTCGAAGCTCTGGAGGCTCGGCTGAAATGACCGCGAAACCGGAACATTACGACGTGATCCGCAAGCCCGTGATCACCGAGAAGGCCACCCTGGCCTCCGAGGCGAACGCGGTCGTGTTCGAGGTCGCGACGGACGCCACCAAACCGCAGATCAAGGAAGCGGTCGAGGCGGTGTTCGGCGTCAAGGTGAAGGCGGTGAACACCACCATCACCAAGGGCAAGACGAAACGGTTCCGCGGCCGCCCCGGCGTGCGCAGCGACCGCAAGAAAGCCTATGTGACGCTCGAGGACGGAAACACCATCGACGTGTCTACCGGCCTCTGATAGAAGGCGCCGAATCTCGCGGCCCCGGGCTTCCGGGGCCGCGGATCGTTTAAGGAAACCGGGCCGCAAGGCCCCCTCAACGGAAGACAGGAAGCATGGCACTCAAGTCGTACAAACCGACGACGCCTGGCCAGCGCGGGCTGGTACTGATCGACCGTTCGGAGCTGTGGAAAGGACGCCCCGTCAAGACCCTCACCGAGGGCCTGATCAAGACGGGCGGCCGGAACAACACCGGACGCATCACGATGTGGCACAAGGGCGGCGGGGCCAAGCGGCTCTACCGCATCGTGGACTTCAAGCGGCGCAAGTTCGACATGGCGGCGACCGTCGAGCGGATCGAATACGACCCGAACCGGACCGCCTTCATCGCGCTGATCCGCTATGAGGATGGCGAACAGGCCTATATCCTCGCGCCGCAGCGTCTGGGTGTGGGCGATCAGGTGATCGCCGGCGCCAAGACCGACGTGAAGCCGGGCAACGCCATGCCGTTCAGCGGCATGCCGATCGGTACCATCGTGCACAACGTCGAGCTGAAGCCCGGCAAGGGCGGCCAGCTGGCGCGCGCCGCGGGCACCTATGCCCAGTTCGTCGGCCGCGACGGCGGCTATGCGCAGATCCGCCTGTCGTCGGGCGAACTGCGGATGGTGCGTCAGGAATGCATGGCGACCATCGGTGCGGTGTCGAACCCCGACAACTCGAACCAGAACCTCGGCAAGGCCGGGCGCCGCCGCCACATGGGCATCCGCCCGACCGTCCGCGGCGTGGCGATGAACCCGATCGACCACCCGCACGGCGGCGGCGAAGGCCGCACCTCGGGCGGCCGTCACCCGGTCACCCCCTGGGGCAAGGGCACCAAGGGCAACCGGACCCGCAAGAACAAGCAGACGGACAAGTTCATCGTCCGTTCGCGTCACGCGAAGAAGAAGGGACGCTGATCCATGTCGCGCTCTGTTTGGAAAGGCCCCTTTGTCGACGCCTATCTGCTGAAGAAGGCGGAAAAGTCGCGCGAATCCGGCCGCAACGAGGTGATCAAGATCTGGTCGCGCCGGTCCACCATCCTGCCGCAGTTCGTCGGCCTCACCTTCGGCGTCTACAACGGCCAGAAGCACATCCCCGTGCAGGTGACCGAAGAGATGATCGGCCAGAAGTTCGGTGAATATTCGCCGACCCGTACCTACTACGGGCATGCGGCCGACAAGAAAGCCAAGAGGAAGTAAGCCATGGGTATGGAGAAGAATCCGCGCCGCGTGGCGGACAACGAGGCGATGGCGAAGGCGCGCATGATCCGCGTCTCGCCGCAGAAGCTCAACCTCGTCGCGGGCCTGATCCGCGGCAAGAAGGTCGACAAGGCGCTGGCCGCGCTGACCTTTTCGGAAAAGCGGATCGCGGGCGACGTGAAGAAATGCCTGCAATCGGCGATCGCCAACGCCGAGAACAACCACGGTCTCGACGTCGACAGCCTGATCGTCGCCGAAGCCTATGTCGGCAAGAACATCACGCTGAAGCGCGGCCGTCCGCGGGCGCGTGGCCGGTTCGGCAAGATCATGAAACCGTTCAGCGAACTCACCATCAAGGTGCGTCAGGTCGGGGAGTCTGCGTAATGGGACAGAAGGTCAACCCCATCGGGATGCGCCTCCAGGTCAACCGCACCTGGGACAGCCGCTGGTATGCCGACAGCAAGGACTACGGCAATCTGCTGCTCGAAGACCTCAAGATGCGCGAGTTCATCCATGAGGAAGTCAAGCAGGCCGGCGTCAGCCGCGTGATCATCGAGCGTCCGCACAAGAAATGCCGCGTGACGATCCACACCGCCCGTCCGGGCGTGATCATCGGCAAGAAGGGCGCGGACATCGAGACGCTGCGCAAGAAGCTGGCGGCCTTCACCAAGTCGGAACTGCACCTCAACATCGTCGAGGTCCGCAAGCCCGAACTGGACGCACAGCTGGTCGCGGAATCGATCGCGCAGCAGCTGGAACGCCGC
The DNA here is from genome assembly GCF_031432425.1 of Ruixingdingia sedimenti. Taxonomy (NCBI): domain Bacteria; kingdom Pseudomonadati; phylum Pseudomonadota; class Alphaproteobacteria; order Rhodobacterales; family Paracoccaceae; genus Ruixingdingia; species Ruixingdingia sedimenti. The sequence goes on from NZ_JAVKPH010000033.1 coordinate 4,066, forward strand.
GTGTCCTTCCGTCGCGCGATGAAGCGCGGCGTGCAGAACGCGATGCGCATGGGTGCGCTCGGCATCCGGGTGAACGTCGCGGGCCGTCTGGGCGGCGCGGAAATCGCGCGGACCGAATGGTACCGCGAAGGCCGCGTGCCGCTGCACACGCTGCGCGCCGACATCGACTATGCGCTGGCCGAAGCCACGACCCCCTACGGGATCATCGGGGTGAAGGTCTGGATCTTCAAGGGCGAGATCATGGAACATGATCCGCAGGCCCGTGACCGTCGTGCCGCCGAAGGCAACGAGGGTGGCGCGCCCCGTCCGCCGCGCCGCGACCGCGAACGCGCCTGAAGGGAGTAAGGAAAGATGCTGCAACCGAAACGGACGAAGTTCCGCAAACAGCACAAGGGCCGCATCCACGGCGAGGCCAAGGGCGGCTTCGCCCTGAACTTCGGCTCCTTCGGGCTCAAGGCGACGGAACCCGAGCGCATCACCGCGCGGCAGATCGAGGCGGCCCGCCGCGCGATCACCCGCCACATGAAGCGCCAGGGCCGCGTCTGGATCCGCGTGTTCCCCGATGTGCCGGTGTCGTCGAAGCCGACCGAAGTGCGGATGGGTAAAGGCAAGGGCTCCGTCGATTTCTGGGCCTGCAAGGTCAAGCCGGGCCGCGTGATGTTCGAGATCGACGGCGTGTCCGAGATCATCGCCCGCGAGGCCCTGCGCCTCGGCGCGATGAAGCTGCCGGTCACCACCCGCGTCGTCGCGCGCGAAGACTGGTAAGCCGGGCAGGGCGCGAGCCCGTCTGCCATGGACCATGACGCCCCCGCCGGAAACGGCGGGGGCGTTTTCGTTGGTATCGCCGGGGGGGGGCGGTGCGCAGCGGCGCCTGCCAGGGATGGCGGCATGGGCGAATCGTCCGCCCGGGCGCCGGCGTGGCGCCGCCCGACGGGCGGGCGCAACTTCCCCTTGCCCCGGCTGGGTTTCGCCCCTATAGGGGTGCATCCTGCGATTCCCGGGCTCCGGGCGTCGTGGGCTCGTCATTGATCCACCAGGCTACAGGTCACCCTGTCCAACCGTTCGGGGGCCCTCTGGTGATTGTGAAAAGGGAACAGGCGATGACCGCCACGGAACTGAAGACCAAGACGCCGGACCAGCTGCGCGATCAGCTGGTGGCGCTGAAGAAGGAAGCGTTCAACCTGCGCTTCCAGCAGGCCACCGGCCAGCTTGAAAACACCGCCCGCATGCGTGCCGTCCGCCGCGACGTCGCCCGCATCAAGACGGTCCTGAACCAGATGGCCGCGCAAGCGGCGGCGAACTGAGGAGCCACCGATGCCCCGTCGTATCCTTCAAGGCACCGTGACCTCGGACAAGAACGACCAGACGATCACCGTTCTGGTCGAGCGCCGCTTCAAGCACCCGCTGCTGCAAAAGACCGTCCGCAAGTCGAAGAAATACCGCGCCCATGACGCGGACAACCGCTTCAAGGTCGGCGACGCCGTGCGCATCATCGAATGCGCGCCGATCTCGAAAACCAAACGCTGGACCGTGGTGACCGAGGCGGAAGCCTGATCACCGCGACCCACGTTTTACGATACCCTGGGACTGGTTCCCAAAGGTCGGGAGAAACCGAATGATCCAGATGCAGACCAATCTGGATGTTGCTGACAACTCCGGCGCGCGCCGGGTGCAGTGCATCAAGGTTCTGGGCGGCTCGCATCGCCGCTATGCTTCCGTGGGCGACATCATCGTGGTGTCGGTCAAGGAGGCGATTCCGAAAGGCCGCGTGAAAAAGGGCGACGTCCGCAAGGCCGTCGTCGTGCGCACCGCCAAGGAAGTCCGCCGTGAAGACGGTACCGCCATCCGCTTCGACCGCAACGCCGCCGTCATCCTGAACAACCAGGGCGAACCGGTCGGCACCCGTATCTTCGGGCCGGTCGTGCGCGAGCTGCGCGCGAAGAACTTCATGAAGATCATCTCGCTGGCGCCGGAGGTGCTGTGATATGGCTGCGAAGCTGAAAAAGGGCGACAAGGTCGTCGTTCTGACCGGCAAGGACAAGGGCAAGCAGGGTGAGATCACCCAGGTGTTCCCGAAAGAGAACAAGGCCATTGTCGACGGCGTGAACATCGCCATCCGCCACACCAAGCAGACCCCCTCGACCCAGGGCGGCCGCATCCCCAAGGCGATGCCGATCGACCTGTCGAACCTGGCGCTGATGGATGCGAACGGCAAGGCGACCCGCGTCGGCTTCCGCATGGATGGCGACAAGAAGGTCCGCTACGCCAAGACCACCGGGGAGGCGATCTGATGCTGGACGCAACCACCTATACCCCGCGGCTCAAGACGCTCTACCGGGGCACCATCCGCGCGGCGCTGAAGGAAGAATTCGGCTACCGCAACGAGATGATGATCCCCAAGCTCGACAAGATCGTGCTGAACATGGGCGTTGGCGAGGCCGTCAAGGACACCAAGAAGGTCAAGCAGGCGGCGGAAGAGCTGTCGCTGATCGCCGGCCAGAAAGCCGTCATCACCAAGGCCAAGAAGTCGATCGCCGGCTTCCGCGTGCGCGAGGAGATGCCGCTCGGCACCAAGGTCACGCTGCGCGGCGACCGGATGTATGAATTCCTGGATCGTCTGATCACCATCGCGCTGCCCCGCGTCCGCGACTTCCGCGGCGTCAAGGGAACGGCCTTCGACGGCCGCGGCAACTATGCGATGGGCCTCAAGGAACACATCGTGTTCCCCGAGATCGACTTCGACAAGGTCGACGAGATCCTCGGCATGGACATCATCATCTGCACCACCGCGCGGACCGACGCGGAAGCGAAGGCGCTGTTGAAGCAATTCAACATGCCCTTCAACAGCTGATCCGCGGGAGGATAGAGATATGGCAAAGACTTCTATGGTCGAACGCGAGAAGAAGCGCCAGAAGCTGGTCGCCCGCTATGCGGCGAAACGCGCGGCGCTGAAGACGATCGTGGCCGACGAAACCAAACCGATGGAAGAGCGTTTCCGCGCCAGCCTGAAACTGGCCGAATTGCCGCGCAACTCGTCCGCGACGCGCCTGCACAACCGGTGCGAGCTGACGGGGCGTCCGCACGCCTACTATCGCAAGCTGAAACTGTCGCGGATCATGCTGCGCGAACTGGCCTCGTTCGGCCAGATCCCCGGCATGGTCAAGTCGAGCTGGTAAGGAGATCGGGATATGTCGATGAACGATCCGCTCGGCGATATGCTGACCCGCATCCGCAACGCGCAGATGCGGGGCAAATCCACCGTCCGCACGCCCGCCTCCAAGCTCCGCGCCTGGGTGCTCGACGTGCTGGCCGACGAGGGCTACATCCGCGGCTACGAGCAGGCGACCAGCGCCGACGGCAAGCCGGAACTGGAAATCAGCCTGAAGTACTTCGAAGGCACCCCGGTGATCCGCGAACTCAAGCGCGTGTCGAAACCGGGCCGCCGCGTCTACATGGGCGTGAAAGAGATCCCTTCGGTCCGCAACGGCCTTGGCGTCTCGATCGTCTCCACGCCGAAGGGCGTGATGTCGGACGCGGCTGCACGTTCCGCCAATGTCGGCGGCGAAGTGCTCTGCACCGTGTTCTGAGGAGGTTGGGATGTCTCGTATTGGGAAAAAACCGGTCGAGCTGCCCAAGGGGGTTTCCGCCTCCCTGTCCGGCCAGACCATCGAGGTGAAGGGGCCGAAGGGCACCCTGAGCTTCACCGCCACCGACGATGTGACCCTTGCGGTCGAAGGCGCGGAAATCAAGGTGACGCCGCGCGGCACCTCGAAACGCGCCCGCCAGCAATGGGGCATGTCGCGGTCCATGGTGGAAAACCTGGTGACCGGCGTCACCTCGGGTTTCAAGAAGGAACTTGAAATCCAGGGCGTCGGCTATCGTGCCTCCATGCAGGGCAACGTGCTGAAACTCTCGCTCGGCTACAGCCACGAAGTGAACTTCGAGGTGCCGAAGGGCGTGACGGTCACTTCGCCGAAGCAGACCGAGATCGTGGTCGAGGGCATCGACCCGCAGGTCGTCGGTCAGGTCGCCGCGAACATCCGCGACTGGAAGCGGCCCGAGCCCTACAAGGGCAAGGGGATCCGCTACAAGGGCGAGTTCGTGTTCCGCAAGGAAGGCAAGAAGAAGTAAGGGGCGAGAGAAATGGCGAACAACAAGCGAGAGCTGTTCCTCAAGCGCCGCCTGCGCGTGCGGAACAAACTGCGGAAGATGGCCGACGGGCGCCTGCGCCTCTCGGTCCATCGCTCGAACAAGAACATCAGCGCGCAGCTCATCGACGATGTGCGCGGCGTCACGGTCGCGGCGGCTTCGTCGCTGGAGAAGGACCTTGGCATCGTGGGCAGGAACAACGTCGAGGCCGCTGCCAAGGTCGGCGCGACGATCGCCGAGCGGGCCAGGAAGGCCGGGGTCGAGACCTGCTATTTCGACCGCGGCGGTTTCCTCTTTCACGGGAAGGTCAAGGCGCTTGCCGATGCCGCCCGTGAAGGCGGGCTGAAGTTCTGATCACGGCGGGTGGCGCCAGTCGCCACCCCGATGATCCGGGGGCGGACCTGCAAGGGCGGCCCACCAGGATTGGCAAGAATCTGGCGTGCCGGGCACGCCATCACGGAAGGAATGCCTCATGGCAGAACGTGAAAACCGCCGGGAAGGCCGCCGCGAGGACCGTCGCGAGCGCGAGGAAACCCCGGAATTCGCCGACCGTCTGGTCGCGATCAACCGCGTGTCGAAAACCGTGAAGGGCGGCAAGCGCTTCGGCTTTGCGGCGCTCGTGGTGGTCGGCGACCAGCGCGGCCGCGTGGGCTTCGGCAAGGGCAAGGCGAAAGAAGTGCCCGAGGCGATCCGCAAGGCCACCGAACAGGCCAAGCGCCAGATGATCCGCGTGCCGCTGCGCGATGGCCGCACCCTGCACCACGACATGGAAGGCCGCCACGGCGCCGGCAAGGTCGTGATGCGCACCGCCGTTCCGGGGACCGGCATCATCGCCGGCGGCCCGATGCGCGCCGTGTTCGAGATGCTGGGGATCCAGGATGTGGTGGCGAAATCCATCGGCACCCAGAACCCCTACAACATGATCCGGGCCACGATGGACGGCCTTCGCAAGGAAGCCAGCCCCCGTCTGGTCGCGCAGCGTCGCGGCAAGAAGGTGGCGGACATCCTGAAGAAGCCCGAAACCGAAGCGTCCGAAGCGTAAGGAGCGACGACAATGGCGAAAACCATCGTTGTGAAGCAGATCGCTTCGCCCGCCCGCCGCCCCGACATTCAGCGTCGCACGCTGATCGGGCTGGGCCTGAACAAGATGAACCGCACCCGCGAGCTGGAAGATACCCCGGCCGTCCGCGGCATGGTCAACAAGATCCCGCATCTTGTGAAGATCATCGAGGAACGCGGCTGATCGCAGGGCGGGAGTTCCCGCCCGGCCGTTGCCCATCTGCGCCCCGCCCGTAACGGCGGGGCGTTTCCTTTGCGCCCACCGGACAGGAGACGGCGATGGACATGCTTACCCAGAAGTCGGAAACCGAGAATGCCTTCCGCGAGATGGCGGCGCAGGGGCCCGTGCCCGAATACGCGGATGTCGAGTTCCAGTTCGTTCCCGAGGGCGACGATGCCGACTGGGACGCGCTGACCGAAGCGTTCGAGGAACTGGACTACGAGGTCGAGTGGTATCAGGGCGACGACGCCAATGACCGCTGGATCGAGGTGATCGTGGGCGACTGCCCGGTGACTTTCGATGCCGTCTGGACGCATGAGGAGCGGCTGTCCGTTCTTGCGGCGGTCCACGGTTTCGCGCCGCGGGGCTGGACGCTGTTCGTCGACGCACAGGACTGAGGCCGCCGCTCATCCCGCTTGCCACCCGCCGCGGCGGCGTGTTAAGCGCCCCGCGTGACCGTCTGTCACGGAATCAACAAGAACGCCGCGTTGTCCGCATCCGTCGCAGGTATGGACATTCCGGCTTTGGAGTATGCGACATGAAACTGCATGAACTGCGCGACAATCCCGGCGCTGCCAAAAAGCAAAAGCGCGTGGCGCGCGGCCCGGGTTCGGGCAAGGGCAAGACCGCGGGCCGCGGCATCAAGGGCCAGAAATCGCGTTCGGGCGTGGCGCTGAACGGGTATGAAGGCGGCCAGATGCCGCTCTACCGGCGTCTGCCGAAGCGCGGCTTCAACAAGCCGAATCGTGCTGTCTGGGCGGTGGTCAACCTCGGCCTGATCCAGAAATTCGTCGAGGCCGGCAAGCTCGACATCGCGAACGAGATCACCGAGGACGCGCTGGTCGCGGCCGGCCTGACCTCCAACAAGCGTGACGGCATCCGCGTCCTCGCCAAGGGCGAGATCACCGCGGCGCTGAAGCTGGTGGTGTCTGGCGCGTCGAAATCGGCGGTCGAGGCGGTGGAAAAGGCCGGCGGCAGCATCACGCTGACCAAAGCGGCCCCGGCGGCGGAAGCGGCCGAATAAGAGGTTGTGAGCGGGCGCGATCCCGCTTACATCATCACCAGTTTTCCCGCGCCGCCGACCCGGAAAACGGTTCGGCGGCGTTGTCGTGACAGGCCAGCGAAGGAATAACCAGGCATGGCATCCGCTGCGGAACAAATGGCGGCAAACCTCAGCTGGAGCGCGCTCGGCAAGGCGACCGATCTGCGCCAGAGGATCTTCTTCACCATCGGGCTGCTGATCGTCTACCGGATCGGGACCTATATCCCGGTCCCCGGCATCGACGGTCTGGCGCTGCGCGAGTTCATGGACGAGGCCGCGGCCGGTATCGGCGGCATGCTGAACATGTTCACCGGCGGCGCGATTTCCCGCATGGGGATCTTCGCGCTCGGCATCATGCCCTATATCTCGGCCTCGATCATCGTGCAGCTGCTGACGACGATGCTGCCCTCGATGCAGTCGCTGCGCAAGGAAGGCGAGGCGGGGCGCAAGAAGATCAACCAGTACACCCGCTATGGCACCGTGGCGCTGGCGATCTTCCAGGCCTGGGGCATCGCCGTCAGCCTGGAGGCCGGCGATCTGGCGCACGAACCGGGGATGTTCTTCAAGCTGGCCTGCGTGATCACGCTGGTGGGCGGCACGATGTTCCTGATGTGGGTGGGCGAACAGATCACCGCGCGCGGCATCGGCAACGGCATCTCGCTCATCATCTTCGTGGGCATCGTGGCGGAAATCCCCGCCGCGCTGGCGCAGTTCTTCAGCCAGGGCCGGTCGGGCGCGATCCATCCGGGCGTGATCATCGGGGTGATCCTGATGGTCGTGGCGGTGATCGCCTTCGTCGTGTTCATGGAACGCGCGCTGCGCAAGATCCATATCCAGTATCCGCGCCGTCAGGTCGGGATGAAGATCTATGACGGCGGCTCGTCGCACCTGCCGATCAAGGTGAACCCGGCGGGCGTGATCCCGGCGATCTTCGCCTCGTCGCTGCTGTTGCTGCCGACGACGATCGCGACCTTCTCGGGCCAGCAGACCGGCCCGGTGATGAGCACGATCCTCGCCTATTTCGGCCCGGGCCAGCCGCTCTACCTGCTGTTCTTCGCCGGCATGATCGCGTTCTTCACCTATTTCTACACCGCCAACGTCGCCTTCAAGGTCGATGACGTGGCCGAGAACCTGAAGAACCAGAACGGTTTCATCCCCGGCATCCGCCCGGGCAAGAAGACCGAGGAATATCTGGAACATGTCGTCAACCGCGTGCTGGTGATCGGCGCCGCCTATCTGGTCGCGGTCTGCATGCTGCCCGAGGTGCTGCGCAACGAACTGGCGGTGCCGTTCTATTTCGGCGGCACGTCGGTGCTGATCGTGGTGTCGGTGACGATGGACACCATCAACCAGGTGCAGTCGCATCTGCTGGCGCACCAGTATGAAGGTCTGATCGAACGGTCCCAGCTGCGCGGCAAGAAACGCAGCGGGCCGAAGGTGCCGTCGCGGCGGTAATCAGGGACAGAGGGAACATGCCGAACATCATTCTGCTGGGGCCGCCGGGCGCGGGCAAGGGAACGCAGGCCAAACGTCTGGAGGAAGAGCGCGGCATGGTCCAGCTGTCCACTGGCGACATGCTGCGCGCCGCCCGGTCCTCGGGCACCGAAATGGGCAAGAAGGTCGCCGCCGTGATGGACCGGGGCGATCTGGTGACGGACGAGATCGTGATCGGCCTGATCGAGGAAAAGCTGACCGGCGAATCCGGCGGCGGCTTCATCTTCGACGGCTTCCCCCGCACGCTCGGCCAGGCCGACGCGCTCGGCGCGCTGATGGACCGGGTGGGCAAAAAGCTCGACGCGGTGATCGAGATGCAGGTGGACGACGCGGCCCTCGTCGCGCGCATCACCGGGCGCTATACCTGCGGCAACTGCGGCGCAGTCTACCACGACGTGACCAGGCCGACCAAGGTCAAGGACACCTGCGACGTCTGCGGCAGCCACGACATGAAGCGGCGCGCCGACGACAACGAGGAGTCGCTGCGCCAGCGGCTGATGGAATACTACAAGAAGACCTCGCCGCTGATCGGCTACTACCATGCCAAGGGCCTGCTGAACGGCGTCGACGGTCTGGCGCCGATGGATCAGGTGGCGGCCGCCATCGCGAAAGTGCTTGACAAGGGCTGACCCGGCTTGACGGGGGGGGCAAAAGCCCATAGACCACGGCGTCCCGCAAGGGAATCGTCCGGGCCGCTGTGGTTTCGACGAACACCTCCCAAGACGATGCAAGTGGCCCGAGGCGCCGTCCCCGGGCTTGCGTTGTGAAAAAAGGTTCCGGGATTACGGAACCGCAACGAAAGGAAGACAGGCGTGGCCCGTATCGCTGGCGTCAACATCCCCACCGGCAAGCGCGTTCCCATCGCGCTGACCTATATCCACGGCATCGGCGCGCATGTCGCCAGCCAGATCTGCGAAGCCGTCGGCATCGAGCCGACGCGCCGCGTGAACCAGCTTTCGGATGCCGAAGTGCTGGCGATCCGCGAACATATCGACGCCAACTTCACCGTCGAGGGCGACCTGCGCCGCGAGGTGTCGACCAATATCAAGCGTCTGATGGACCTCGGCTGCTATCGCGGCCTGCGCCATCGCCGCAACCTGCCCGTGCGCGGTCAGCGCACCCACACCAACGCCCGTACCCGCAAGGGCCCGGCGAAGCCGATCGCCGGCAAGAAGAAATAAGCGGAGGGCAGAGGAATGGCACGCGACAAGACCCGCATGAAGAAGAAGGAACGCAAGAACATCGCCGCCGGCGTTGCTCATGTGAATTCCAGCTTCAACAACACCAAGATCCTGATCTCCGACGTGCAGGGCAACGCGATCTCGTGGTCGTCCGCCGGCACGATGGGCTTCAAGGGCAGCCGCAAATCGACCCCCTACGCTGCCCAGATGGCCGCCGAGGATGCCGGCCGCAAGGCGCAGGAACACGGCGTCCGCACGCTCGAGGTCGAGGTGCAGGGCCCCGGTTCGGGCCGCGAATCGGCGCTGCGCGCGCTGGCGGCGGTGGGCTTTTCCATCACCTCGATCCGCGATGTGACCCCGATTGCGCACAACGGCTGCCGCCCGCCGAAGCGCCGCCGGGTGTAAGGGGTACACTAGAACACCGGGCCGTGCCTCTGGCGCGGCCCGTAGCGTCATTTCAGATCCTCGGGCGTCCGCCGCTTTGGGCATGGGTAGCGGACAAGAATGGAGGCGACACGCATGATCCACAAGAACTGGCAGGAACTGATCAAGCCCACGCAGCTTGACGTCCGGCCCGGCGCCGATCCGTCGCGCGTGGCGACGGTCGTGGCCGAACCGCTGGAGCGCGGCTTCGGCCTGACGCTCGGCAACGCCCTGCGCCGCGTGCTCATGTCCTCGCTTCAGGGGGCGGCGATCACCGCGGTGCAGATCGACAACGTGCTGCACGAATTCACCAGCCTGACCGGCGTGCGCGAAGATGTCACCGACATCGTGCTGAACCTCAAGGGTGTCGCGATCCGTATGGAGGTCGAGGGGCCGAAACGGCTGTCGATTTCCGCGCGCGGGCCCCGCATCGTTACCGCCGGCGACATTTCCGAATCGAACGGGATCGAGATCCTGAACAAGGATCACGTGATCTGCCACCTCGACGATGGCGCCGAACTGTTCATGGAACTGACGGTGACCACCGGCAAGGGCTATGTCGCGGCCGACAAGAACAAGCCCGAGGATGCGCCGATCGGCCTGATCGCCATCGACGCCATCTTCTCGCCGGTCAAGAAGGTCAGCTACGAAGTCACACCCACCCGCGAGGGGCAGGTGCTCGACTACGACAAGCTGACGATGAAGGTGGAAACCGACGGCAGCCTGACCCCCGAAGACGCCGTGGCCTACGCCGCGCGCATCCTTCAGGATCAGCTGTCGATCTTCGTCAACTTCGACGAACCCGAACAGGCCGGCAAGGGCGAGGTCGACACCGGCCTCGAATTCAACCCGCTGCTGCTCAAGAAGGTGGACGAACTGGAACTTTCGGTCCGTTCGGCCAACTGCCTCAAGAACGACAACATCGTCTATATTGGCGACCTCATCCAGAAGACCGAGGCGGAAATGCTCCGCACCCCGAACTTCGGCCGCAAGTCCCTGAACGAGATCAAGGAAGTGCTGTCGGGCATGGGCCTGCACCTTGGCATGGAAGTCGAGGACTGGCCGCCGGAGAACATCGAGGATCTGGCCAAGCGGTTCGAGGACCAGTTCTGATTTCGCCCGGGCGGGGCATGCCCCCGCCCGGCCGTCACCCCGGGCAATCCCGCCCCAACGACGCCGCGGCAACGCACCGCGGCAACACAAAGCAAAACGAGACGATAGGAGACCATCATGCGTCACGCCCGCGGATACCGCCGCCTCAACCGTACCCATGAACACCGCAAGGCGCTGTTCGCCAACATGGCCGGCTCGCTGATCGAGCATGAGCAGATCAAGACCACCCTGCCCAAGGCCAAGGAACTGCGCCCGATCGTGGAAAAGCTGATCACGCTGGCCAAGCGCGGCGACCTGCACGCCCGCCGTCAGGCGGCGGCGCAGCTCAAGCAGGACAAGCATGTCGAGCGGCTGTTCGAAATCCTCGGCCCCCGCTACAAGGAACGTCAGGGCGGCTATATCCGTGTGCTGAAGGCGGGCTTCCGCTATGGCGACATGGCGCCGATGGCGATCATCGAATTCGTCGACCGCGATCCTTCCGCCAAGGGTGCCGCCGATCTGGCCCGCCTCGAGGCTGAAGAGGCCGCCGAAGACTGATCCCGGCCGATGGCCGACCGGAACCCGCCGGGCGCCCCGCGCCCGGCGGGTTTTCGTTTGTCCGGGCCCCATGGCTTGCACCGGAGCCGCCGCCACCATACCTCTGCGGCACCGACAGGAGAAGCGCATGCGCCCCATCCCCTTCCTCGCCGCCGCCCTTGCGGCGCTGCTGCCCGCCCTGCCGCTGGCCGCGCAGACCGCAATGGTGCCCGCCAGCCGGGCAGAGATCAGCCTCAGCTTCGCCCCCGTGGTGCAGGCCGCCGCCCCCGCGGTGGTCAACATCTACGCCCGCCGCGTGGTGGAACAGCGCGTCAGCCCCTTTGCCGACGATCCCTTCTTCGACCAGCTGTTCCGCGAATTCGGCCGCACGGTGCCGCGGGTGCAGAACGCGCTCGGCTCCGGGGTGATCGTGTCGGGCGACGGGCTGGTGGTGTCGAACTACCACGTCGTGGGCCGGGCCGAGGAAATCACCGTGGTCCTGAACGACCGGCGCGAATATTCGGCGCAGGTGGTGCTGGCGGATCCGTCGAGCGACCTTGCCGTGCTGCGGCTGAAGGATGCCGAGGGCCTGCCCGCGCTGCCCTGGCGCGATTCCGACGAGGTGGAGGTGGGCGAACTGGTGCTGGCCATCGGCAACCCCTTCGGCGTCGGGCAGACGGTGTCCATGGGCATCGTGTCGGCGCTGGCGCGGTCGGCCGTGGCGGTGGGCGACGGGCGGGGCTATTTCCTGCAGACCGATGCGGCGATCAACCCGGGCAATTCGGGCGGCGCGCTGGTCGATCATGCCGGGCGGCTGGTCGGCATCAACACCGCGATCCTGACGCAATCGGGTGGGTCCGCCGGGGTGGGCTTCGCCATTCCCGCCAACCTCGTTCGCGCGGTGGTGGCGCAGGCAGAGGCCGGGCAGGCGCGGTTCCAGCGCCCCTGGGCCGGGGTCAACGCGCAGGCGATGGATGCCGGGCTGGCAGAGGGCATGGGCCTTGCCCGCCCCGACGGCGTGGTGCTGGTGGAACTGCATCCCGCCAGCCCCTTCGGCAAGGCGGGGCTGGCGCCGGGCGATGTGGTGCTGACGATCGCCGGTGCGCCGGTCAACACGCCGCAGGAAATGTTCTACCGCCTGTCCTCGCGCGGGGTGGGGGCAGAGGTCGAGGTGAGCTATCTGCATGACCGCGCGCAGCACACCGCCCGCGTCGCGCTGATCCCGCCGCCCGACACGCCCGACCGCGATCCCCGCATCCTGGGCCGCGACTCCGCGCTGCCCGGGCTTGCCATCGCGCGGATGAACCCCGCGCTCGGCGCCGAACTGGAACTGCCGGCGATCCCCGATGGCACGGTGGTGGTGACGGCGGCAGAGGGGCGGGCGGCGCAGGCGGGGTTGCAGGCGGGCGACGTGCTGGTCGCGATCAACGGGGCAGAGATCGCGACGACCCGTGACGCCGAACGCGCGCTCGCCGAACGCAGCCGCAACTGGACGCTGGACCTGATCCGCGAGGGTGCGCGGCTCCGGCTGCGGTTCCGGCTCTGACCCGGCTTCCCCCGCGCCGCGCGGGGGCGTAGCATCCCGCCATGCCCGATCTGTTCGACCAGTCCCCGCAGAAACCCGCCGAGCCCGCACACCGCCCGCTGGCCGACAGGCTGCGCCCGCGTCATCTGTCCGAGGTGATCGGGCAGGAAAAGGTGCTGGCCCCCGAGGGCCCGCTTGGCGCGATGCTGGCCTCGGGCAGCCTGTCGAACCTCATCCTCTGGGGCCCGCCGGGGGTGGGCAAGACCACCATCGCCCGGCTGCTGGCCGAAGGAACGGATCTGGCCTTCGTCCAGATCAGCGCGATCTTCACCGGCGTGCCCGACCTGCGCAAGGTGTTCGAGGCCGCCCGCCTGCGCCGCGAACAGGGGCGCGGCACGCTTCTGTTCGTGGACGAGATCCACCGCTTCAACAAGGCGCAGCAGGACGGCTTCCTGCCGCATATGGAGGACGGGACGATCACGCTGGTCGGCGCCACGACCGAAAATCCCTCGTTCGAACTGAACGCCGCGCTTTTGTCGCGGGCGCAGGTGATCGTGCTGGAACGGTTGACGCTGGCCGATCTGGAACGGCTGGCGCAGCGGGCCGAACAGGAACTCGGCCGCGCGCTGCCCCTGACCGCCGATGCGCGCGAGGCGCTGCTGGACATGGCCGATGGCGACGGGCGGGCGCTTCTGAACCTGATCGAGCAGGTGACGGCCTGGAAACTGCGCGCGCCGCTCGACCGCGAGGCGCTGGCCGCACGCCTGATGCGGCGGGCGGCGAAATACGACAAGAGCGGCGAAGAGCATTACAACCTCATCTCCGCCCTGCACAAATCCGTGCGCGGGTCCGACCCCGACGCGGCGCTCTACTGGTTCACGCGGATGCTGGAAGGGGGCGAGGACCCCCGCTTCCTCGCCCGCCGTCTGGTGCGCATGGCGGTGGAGGATATCGGGCTGGCCGACCCGCAGGCGCAGGCGGTGTGCTTGCAGGGCTGGGAAACCTATGAACGGCTCGGCAGCCCCGAAGGGGAACTCGCGCTGGCGCAGGCGGTGATCTACCTCGCGCTCGCCCCCAAATCGAACGCGGGCTACATGGCCTACAACGCAGCCCGGGCCGAGGCGCGGCGCACGGGGTCGGAGCCCCCGCCGCTGCATATCCGCAACGCGCCGACGCGGCTGATGAAGGATCTGGGCTATGGCCGGGACTACGCCTATGACCACGACGCCGAGGACGGCTTTTCCGGCCAGGACTATTTCCCCGAGGGCATGAAACGCCCGGTCTTCTACCTGCCCCCCGAACGCGGGTTCGAGCGGGAGTTGAAAAAACGCGTCGACTATTTCGCCAAACTGCGCGCGCGCCGGCAGGGCGGGTGAAAGCCGCCCGGCGGCGGTGCCGGCGGAAAGCGCAGGGCCGGGGCGCTGCCCCGGACCCCGGAGTATTTCAGACAAGGTGAAGCCGCATCCGCTTCGTGACCAGAAATGCGGCCCTGTTCACTTTCTGTCCTTAAATATCCCGGGGGTCCGGGGGCTGGCCCCCGGCACTGTCCGCGCGGCGCGCGCAACGGTGAAGGGCAGGGCAGTTGACAACCGCCGCGCGGCCCCGCAGGTAGGCGCAATGATCGGGGCGGTTCTTCAGGTGGCGGCGGGCGGTGCGCTCGGGGCGGTGGCGCGGTTTCTGGCCGTGCGCGGCGCGCTGGCCTGGTTCGGGCCGGGGTTCCCCTGGGGCACGTTCATCGTCAACGTGTTGGGGGGCTTCGTGATGGGGCTGCTGGCCGTCTGGCTGGAGGCGCGGGGGCTGATGCGGTGGGCGCCCTTCTTCCTCACCGGGATTCTGGGCGGTTTCACCACCTTTTCGGCCTTCACCATCGACGCCTTCCTGCTGTGGGAACGCGGCGCGGTGGGGCTGGCGGCGGTCTATGTGCTGGGTTCGGTCGCGCTGTCGCTGGCGGGGCTGGTGCTGGGGGTGCTGCTGATGCGGGGGATGCCGGCATGAGCGGCGTGCAGATGCTGACGGTGACGGCGGACGAGGGAGGCGCGCGGCTGGACCGCTGGCTGCGCAAGCGGTTTCCGCAACTGACCCAGGGCGCGGTGGAGAAGCTGTGCCGCACCGGGCAGTTGCGGGTCGATGGCGGGCGCGTCAAGGCCGCCGACCGGGTCGAGGAAGGCATGGTCGTGCGCGTGCCGCCGCTGCCCGATGCCCCCGCCCCTGCCGCCCCCCGCGTGCCCGGTATGACCGAGGCCGATGCCCGCATGATCCAGGCCGCGGTGCTGTGGAAGGACGAACATATCATCGCGATCAACAAGCCCGCGGGCCTGCCGAGCCAGGGCGGTTCGGGCCAGGGGGACCGGCATGTGGACGGTCTGACCGAGGCGCTGAAATTCGGTTACAAGGAACGGCCCAAGCTGGTCCACCGTCTGGACAAGGACACCTCGGGCGTTCTGCTGCTGGCGCGCACCGACCGGGTGGCCCGCGCGCTGTCCGAAGGGTTCCGCCTGCGCGGCACCCGCAAGATCTATTGGGCCGCCGTGGCGGGCCTGCCGAACCCGAAGATGGGCACGATCCGCTTCGGCCTGCTGAAGGCGCCGGGGCGGGGCGGGGATGAAAAGATGCGCTGCATCCACCCGGCCAAGGTCGACCAGACCGAGGGCGCGAAACGCGCGACCACCGATTACGCGGTGCTGGAGGCGCTCGGCACGCGGGCGGCCTGGGTGGCGCTGGTGCCGGTGACGGGGCGCACCCACCAGTTGCGCGCGCATATGGCCGAAATCGGGCATCCGATCGTGGGCGACGGCAAATACGGCGGGTCCGGGCAGGAAAACCTGGGCGATGGCTGGGGCGCGCAACTGGGGGGCGAGATCAGCCGCAAGCTGCATCTGCATGCGCGCTCGATCAGTTTCGACCATCCGGTCACGAAGAAACGCCTCACCCTGACCGCGCCGCTGCCCGATCACATGCAGCGCACGTGGAAGATCTTCGACTGGCACGAAAACGACGTGCCCGCCGATCCCTTCGCCGATGAGGACGCGCAATGAGCGGCTGGAAGGCGAAACGTTTCTGGACCACGGTGGAGGTCGTGCCAGAGGGCGCGGGCTTTGCCATCACGCTGGACGGCAGGCCCGTGCGCACCCCGGCCAAGGCGCCGCTGCTGCTGCCCACCGTGGCGATGGCCCATGCCGTGGCGGCCGAATGGGCCGCGCAAGAGGGCGAGGTGAACCCAGCCGCCATGCCCTGCACCCGGTCGGCCAATGCCGCCATCGACAAGGTGGCCCCCCAGTTCGACGAGGTGGCCGCCCTGATCGCCGCCTATGGCGAGACCGACCTTCTGTGCTATCGCGCCGAGGCCCCGGCGGCGCTGGCGGCGCGGCAGGCGGCGGCCTGGGATCCGCTGCTGGACTGGGCGGGGGGCGCGCTGGCGGCGCCGCTGGCGCGGACGGCGGGTGTCGTGCCTTGTGCGCAGGATCCCGGGGCGCTGGCGCGGCTTGGTGCCGCGGTGCGGGCGCAGACGCCGTTCCAGCTGGCCGCGCTGCACGATCTGGTGGCGATTTCGGGCTCGCTGGTGCTTGGCCTTGCGGTGATCGCCGGACGGCTGACGGCGGAGGGGGCCTGGGCCGCCTCGCGCATCGACGAGACCTGGCAGACCGAACAATGGGGCGAGGATGCAGAGGCCGTGGCGGCCGAAACGCTGCGCCACCGCGATTTCCTGCATGCGGCGCGGTTCCATGGGCTGGCAAGTGCGGCGGCCTGACGGGCCCCGCAACGCCGCGACGGAACGGAGGCAAGGCTTGACGACATTCGCCGGATCGGCACAGACTGCAACATCCGTCCGCCCCACGGGGCGCGCGGTCCCCTCGCCCGGCAAGCAAGGCAAAAACAGACGGCGGGCGATGGCGGAGATTCGGGAAAGGCGCGCATGAAAGCATCTGTTCTGTTCGGCACGCTTGTCGCGGCCACGGGCCTTGGCGCGGGCCTGTCGGCTGCGGCCACGCTGGACGAGGTGAAGGCCCGCGACACACTGAACTGCGGCGTCAGCACCGGGCTCGCCGGTTTCGCCGTCCGCGACACGAACGAGAACTGGTCCGGCTTCGACGTCGCCCTGTGCCGGGCGGTGGCGGCGGCGGTTCTGGGCGATCCCTCCAAGGTGCGCTATGTGCCGACCACGGAACAGACCCGCTTCCCCCTGCTGGAAAAGGCGGAAATCGACCTGCTGGCGCGCAATTCCGCCTGGACCTTCGCGCATGACGCGGGCGCCGGGGTCGATTTCGCGGGGGTCAGCTATTATGACGGCCAGGGTTTCCTGGTGCGCAAGGATCTGGGCGTGTCCTCGGCCAAGGAACTGGAAGGCATGCGGATCTGCGTCCAGTCGGGGGCCTCTACCGGGGTGATCCTCGCCGACTATTTCAAGATCAACAACATGACCTACAGCCGCGTCGCGGTGGATGGCGCCGACAGCGAAAAGCCCTATCTGGCCAATGCCTGCGATGTGTTCACCGCCGGCGTATCCAGCCTTGCGGCCATGCGCGCCTCTTTCGCGGACCCGGAAAACCACATCATCCTGCCCGAGGTCATTTCCAAGGAACCGCTCGGCCCGGCGGTGCGGCAGGGCGATGACGAATGGGGCGACATCGTGCGCTGGACGCTGAACGCCCTGATCGCGGCAGAGGAATACGGCATCACCTCGGCCAATCTGGAGGAAATGTCGAAGGGCACCCAGAACCCCGAAATCAACCGCCTTCTGGGGGCGGAGGGCGATCTGGGCGCGATGCTGCGGCTGGACCGTGGCTGGGCCAAGCGCGCCATCGCCGCGGGCGGGAACTATGGCGAGATCTTTGCCGCCACCATCGGGGAAACGACGCCCATCGGGCTGGCGCGCGGGCTGAACGCGCAATGGACGCAGGGCGGCCTGCTGTACGCGCCGCCCTTTCGTTGAGCCCGTTCAGACGGCCGGCTCGCGCGGTACGATGAAATCCACCACCGCGCCCGTGCCGAACTTCACCTCGGCCCAGGTCGCCGCGCTGAAATCCGCGACCAGCGTCGCCCCGGTCGGGTAGCGCGCGAAATCGGCGCTGGCGGGCGCGCGGGCGACGATGCGCTGCGCGAAATCGGCGATGCCGGGGTTGTGGCCCACCATCATCACGCAATCCGCCGTGGCATGGCGCAGAACCGCCAGCATCACATCCGCCCCGGCATGATAAAGCGCGGGTTTCAGCGCCACTTCGGGCGCGGCGGGCAGGGCAGGGGCGATGCCCGCCCATGTTTCGCGGGTGCGCAGCGCGTCGGAACACAGCACCTCGCCCGGCAGATAGCCGCGGCTGGCCAGCCATTGCCCCAGATCCGCCGCGGCCCGTTGCCCGCGCGCGTTCAGCGGCCGGTCATGGTCGGGCAGCAGCGGGTCGTCCCAGCTGGATTTGGCGTGGCGGGTCAGGATCAGGCGGAGTGTCATGGATGGAACTGCCTCATGTGATAGGCGGACTGGACGGCCATCCTGCCATAGCTTTGCGAGACCGGACAGGCCCGGCGCACGCGGCAGCCCGCCGCACGGCAATCTTCGCCCGGCGGTGTGTCCAGAAAGGCGTGGCAGGCGGGCACGTCATAGCCCGCGGGGGTCAGCGCGCCGGCGGGGCAGGCGGTCAGGCAGGGTTTCGCGGCACAACTCTCGCATGGCGGTGCGGGTGGGGGCGGCAACACCAGCCGGTCGCGCAGCGCCAGCGCCCCGCGGTAGGACACCATCAGCCCCGCGGTATCATGCACCAGCAGCCGCACCGGGCTTTGCCATGCCCGCCCCGACCGCAGCGCCCACCGGAAGAACGGGTGCCACGGCGGGCCGCCGAAGGGAAACAGCGCCTTGGCGCGCAGGTCGCAGGCCAGCCGCCCGATCACCCGGCGCGACCAGCGGTCCACCGGGTCGGGCTTGCCATCGGCCCATTCGGGCTGCGCCGTCAGATGGACCCAGAACCCGGGTTCGGCGGGGCCGAGCAGGACCAGTGTCTGCACCCCTTCGGGCGCGTCATCCTCCGGCACGGGGTGAAACGCGCCGAACACCGCCAGCCCATGCGCCGCCGCCTGCGCCGCGACTTCGGCCAGCGTCATGCCCCGCGCGGCTTCACCCGCGGTTCGGTCGACCGGATCAGGCTGCCCGCGCCATGGTCGGTGAACAGTTCCAGCAAACAGGCGTTGGGGATGCGCCCGTCGAGGATCACCACCGCGCGCACGCCGTTTTCCAGCGCGGCCAGCGCGGTTTCGGTCTTGGGGATCATGCCGCCCGCGATCACGCCATCGGCGGTCATCTGGCGGACCTCTTCGGGCGTCAGCTGGGTCATCACCTCGCCCGCCGCGTTCTTGACCCCCGACACATCGGTCAGCAGCAACAGCCGGTCGGCCTTCAGCGCCCCGGCGATCGCGCCCGCGGCGGTGTCGCCGTTGACGTTGAAGGTCTCGTTCGGGTTCATGCCGGTGGCGACGGGGGCGACGACGGGGATGATCCCGGCGGCGAAGAGATCGCGCAGCACCTGCACGTTCATTTCCACCGGCTTGCCGACGAAGCCCAGTTCGGGGTCGTCGGCCTCGCACACCATCAGGTCGTCGTCCTTGCCCGACAGGCCCACCGCGCGGCCGCCTTCATCCATGATCGCCTGCACGATGCGCTTGTTGACCAGCCCGGTCAGCACCATTTCCACCACCTCGACGGTGGCCTTGTCGGTCACGCGCTTGCCGCGCACGAAGTCCGACTTGATGCCGAGGCGGCCCAGAAGGTCGTTGATCATCGGCCCGCCGCCATGCACGACGACCGGGTTCACCCCCACCTGCCGCATCAGCACGATGTCGCGGGCGAATTCGGCCATCGCGGCCTCGTCGCCCATCGCATTGCCGCCGAACTTGATGACGACGACCGCACCGGCATAGCGTTGCAGATAGGGAAGCGCCTCGGAAAGCGTCCGGGCGGTGGCGACGGGATCACGCATCATGGCAAGCTGCTTCTTCATGGGGTGGCGTCCGTTGGGGCATCGGGCCCCGTGGTAGCGGCAATGGCGCGCGCTGCCAAGCTATTCGAGCGTGGCGATGATCGCGCGCAGGGTTTCCACCCCCTCGCCCTTTTCCGACGAGGTGACGACGATTTCCGGGTAGGCCGCCGGATGCGCCGCCAGCGCGCCCTGCACCTGCGCGATGGTCGCCTCGCGCGTGGCCTTGTTCACCTTGTCGGCCTTGGTCAGTACCACCTGAAAGGTGACGGCCGAACGGTCGAGCAGTTTCAGGATCTCGTGGTCCACCGCCTTGATGCCATGGCGCATGTCGATCAGCACGAAGGCGCGGCGCAGGGTGACGCGGCCGGCGAGGTATTGTTTCAGCAGTGCCTGCCATTTGGCGACCACCGCCACCGGCGCCTCGGCATAGCCATAGCCGGGCAGGTCCACCAGATAGCGGTCCTCGCCGAGCGCGAAATAGTTGATCTCCTGCGTCCGTCCCGGCGTGTTCGATGCGCGGGCGAGCGTCTTGCGCCCGGTCAGCGCGTTGATCAGGCTGGATTTGCCGACGTTGGACCGCCCGGCGAAACAGACCTCCACCCGGTCGGGCGGGGGCAGGCCGGCCATCGCCACCACGCCCTTGACGAAGGTGACGGGGCCCGCGAACAGCAGCCGGCCCTTTTCGCGCGCGGTATCCTCGGGTTCCGGGGCAAGGGGGAAACGCAGGGTCACAGCCGCACCTCATCGCCTTGCCGGATCGTACCGCCCGCGATCACGCTGGCGTAGACGCCGAAAT
Organism: Ruixingdingia sedimenti; assembly: GCF_031432425.1. NCBI lineage: Bacteria > Pseudomonadati > Pseudomonadota > Alphaproteobacteria > Rhodobacterales > Paracoccaceae > Ruixingdingia > Ruixingdingia sedimenti. The sequence goes on from NZ_JAVKPH010000033.1 coordinate 24,546, forward strand.
CCTGATGCCCCCACCCCGTTTGCAGCGCGCCGAGCGTATCGGCATCCACCTGCCCGGTTTCGGGGTTGACCGTGGTCGCGGCGCAGCGGGTGATGCGTTCCTTCACCAGCAGCCGCACGGGGCCGATGGCGATTTCCTGACCGATCAGGCCGAATTCGGCGAAAGGCTCCGCCCCCTGGACCCACAGGTTGCCGCGCCAGCGGTGGATCGACAGATCCCGCCCCATCGCCGCACCCAAAGCGCGGTTGGTGGCCAGCGACAGGATGGAAACGCTCTGCCACGGGCTGTCGGTCAGCGCGACATCGCCCCGCACGATATGCGTGGGTGCGGGCCGGTCGGGCGGGGTCAGCGGGCCTGCCCAGTCCAGAAAGCCGGGCAGGGCGGCGGGGTCGTCGGGGCTCAGCACATGGGTGCCGAGGTCGGGATGGCGCAGGGTGACGCGGCGGTTTCCCTCGTCCAGCGCGGCGGTCATCGCCATCAGCCCGGGCACCTTGGCGCCGCGGGCAAAGTTCGTGCAGGGCACCCATTCGCCTTCGTCCCGCAGCCGCGCCGCCGCATGCGCCACCGCCCAGTGGCGGTCGAAGGGCAGCGACGCCCCCGCCGAAAGGACAACGGACGCGAGTTCCTCGCGTCCGTGGCCCTTGATCGGGTGGCGGAAGATATGGGCCAGCCACGCCGTCATTTCGCGGGCTTCTTCCTTTTGAAGCCCGACTTGATGTTGCCGAACAGGTCCGGCTTGTGCCCGTGGCTGCGCATGATGATGTATTGCTGGGTGAAGGTGATCACGTTGTTGGTGATCCAGTAGAGCACCAGCCCGCTGGCGAAGCTGCCCAGCATGAACATGAACACCCAGGGCATCCAGGCAAAGATCTGCGCCTGCACCGGGTCGGTCGGCGCGGGGTTCAGCTTCTGTTGCAGCCACATGCTGATCCCCAGAAGGATCGGCAGCACCCCGATGAACGCCATCGCAAGGATCGTCCCCGGTTCCGGCGTGCCCCAGGGCAGCAGGCCGAAGAGGTTGTAAAGCGACGACGGGTCCGGCGCCGACAGGTCGCGCAGCCAGCCGAAGAACGGCGCATGGCGCAGTTCCAGCGTGACGAAGATCACCTTGTAGAGGCTGAAGAAAATCGGGATCTGAAGAAGGATCGGCAAACAGCCCGCGGCGGGGTTCACCTTCTTTTCCTTGTAGAGCTTCATCATCTCGACCTGCATCTTCTGCCGGTCGTCGCCCACCTTTTCCTTCAGCGCCTCCATTTCCGGCTGAAGTTCCTTCATCCGCGCCATCGAGACGTAGGATTTGTAGGCCAGCGGGAAGAGGATCGCCTTGAGCACGACGGTCAGCGCGATGATCGCCAGCCCCATGTTGCCGATCTGGGCATGCAGCCAGTGCAGCACGGCGAACATCGGTTTGGTCAGGAAGAAGAACCAGCCCCAGTCGATCGAATCGATGAAGCCGGGGATGCCTTCGGCGTTCTGGTAATGGCGGATGGTTTCCCATTCCTTGGCGCCGGCAAAGACGCGCGTCGCGGTCTCGGCGCTGGCGCCGGGGGCGAGCGTGATCGCGGGCAGGCGCGTCTCGGTCTGGTAGATGTCGGCCGAGGGGACGTATTTGACCACCGCGGTGAAGGGCTTGCCCTGTTCGGGGACCAGCGTGGTCATCCAGTATTTGTCGGTAAAGCCGAGCCAGCCGTCGACCAGCGCCTCTGTCACCTGGGCGCGCGCGCCCTCGCGTTCGACCACCGGCAGTTCGGTCAGGTCGTCATAGTCCATCTCGTTCAGCTTGCCGTCGGTGCGGCCCACCACGCCTTCGTGCAGCACGAAGAAGTTCTGCAGGTCGGTGGGCTCGCCATGGCGCGCGACGATGCCATAGGGGGCCAGCCGCACCTCGGCGTCCGAGGCGTTTTCCACCGCGTCGGTGACGGTGAACATGTAGTGGTCGTCGACCGCGACGGTGCGGGTGAAGCTCAGCCCGCGGGCATTGGTCCAGCGCAGCACCACCGGCGTTTCGGGCGTCAGGGTATTGCCGCCGACCTGTTCCCAGACGGTATTCGCGCCCGGCACGTCGTCATAATCCAGCGTCCCGCCCGGGGCCCAGCCGAACAGCGTGTAATAGGCGTTCGCCCCGCCGACCGGGCGCAGCAAGCGCACGATGTCGGACCCGGGGGCAAGCGTTTCGGCATAGCCCTTGAGCGACAGGTCGTCGATGCGCCCGCCGACGAGCGAGATCGAGCCCGTGAGCCGGGGCGAGTCGATGCCGACGCGCGGCGCCTCTGCCGTCGCGGCGGGGGCCGGGGTGTCCGCCCCTTCCGCCGCGGGCGGCGGCGTGGCGGTGCCGGGGGCGGCGCCCTGAAGCTCGGTCGCCGTGGGGGGCGTGGCGGGGGCGGGTGGTTCCTCCGGGGGGAAGAAGAAGAACCACGCCAGGATCACGAGGAAGCTGAGCGCGGTTGCAAGGATGAGATTCTTGTTCTGATCGTCCATGACGCGACCACCACCTGTCCTTTGCCGGTCAGCGTGCTTCAACAGAAGGGGGGCGCAAAGGTCAAGCGGATTCCCCGTCCGGCGGGGGCGCGGGGGGGAATCGGCCCTGTGCGGGCCCGGGGGATGGGCCCGGATGCCCGGCCCGGCGGCGATCAGACCCGCACGGGGCCGCCCCCGCGATCATCCCTTGCCCGCGCGCTGGCCGATCCGCGGCATGGCGGCGATGCGGGCGCTGTGGGCGCGGATCCAGTCGTCGGTGTCCGCCAGCGGCATCGGCCGGGCGATGCCGAAGCCTTGCAGGTGCCCGCAGCCCAGTTGCGCCAGCATCGCATGTTCGCCCCGGGTTTCCACCCCTTCCGCCAGCGTGTCGAGGCCGAGCCGTTCGGCCAGCGACAGGATCGCCGCCACGATGCGCTGCTGTTCGCGGTCCTCGTCCAGCCGGGTGACGAAGGACCGGTCGATCTTGAGCCGCCGCACCGCGAAGCGGCGGATATTGGTGATCGAGGTATGGCCGGTGCCGAAATCGTCGAGGTCGATGCCGCAGCCCATCCGCGCCAGCGCCGCCACGTTGTTCACGATCACGTCATTGTCGGTCTGCGCCGCCACGGTTTCCAGAATCTCGACCGACAGCCGCTCGGGGGCGAGGTCGAAACGGTCCAGTTCCCATTTCAGCCGGTCGGCGAGCCGGGGGTTGCGCAGCTCGTCCGCCGAAAAGTTCACGCCCACGGTGGGCACATGCAGCCCCGCCCGATCCCATTGTGCCAGCGCGGCCAGCGCCTGGTACAGCATCACCTCGCTCAGCCGGTCGGACAGGCCCGCATCCTCGACCGCCGGAAGAAATTCGACCGGGTTCAGCAGCCCGCGTTCGGGGTGCTGCCAGCGCGCCAGCGTCTCGAACCCGGTGATCGCGCCGGTATCGGCAGAGATCTGGGGCTGGAAATGCGCGATGATCTGGCCTTCGTCCAGCGCCACCTCCAATTGGTCGCGCAGCGCGTGATGGGCGGCGCGGCGGCGCGCCATGTCGGCGGAAAAGCCGCGGATCGCGACGGGGCCGTGGCGCAGCGCCTCGTCCGCCGCGATCTGGGCGGCATCCAGCAGCGCCGCGCCGGTCTGCGCCGGGGCGCGCGTGGCAAGGCAGAAGCCCACGGAACAGGTGACATAGATCCGCGCGGCCTCGATGCTGACGGGTTCGGCGGCGGCGCCCTGCAACCGCGCGGCCAGTTGCACCATGGTTTCCAGATCCAGCCGCCGCACCGGGCCGAGCGCGACGGCGAAGCCCCCGCCCTCCAGCCGGATCACGGCGTCAGAGGGGCGCAGCACGGCGGCGATGCGGGCCGCGGTCCGCTCGATCACCTCGGACTGCGCGCTGCGCCCGTGCCGGTCGAGCAGCGCCGCCGCATCGTCGAACAGCACCACCAGACAGCCGGTCGTCCGCCCGTCCTGCGCCGCCGCGGCCAGCGCGCGGTCGAGCGTGTCGGCGGCATCGCCGCGCGGGCCCGCCACCTCCCCCCCGTCGTCGGCCGTAAAGCGGAACGCGCCCGCGACGGCGAACAGCAAAGGCAGGCCGAGCGCGGACAGAAGCAACATCCGCTCGCCCCCCAGCCAGAAGGCCGCCAGCGTCGCCGCCGGCAGGAACACCATCAATTGCGGTTCGCGCAGCCAGCGCGCGGCACCCCGGGCCTGTCGGCGCAGTCGTGGTCGCAGTGCGATCGGCATGGCTACCCCCTTCGGATGTCTGCGGAACCAGCCGCACAACCAAGGGTTACGCCCGGAGCCTGACCGGAACGTTAATCCCGCGCGAAAAGGCGCGGCGGATTTTCGTCAAATTGTCCGGGTTCCGCCGGGCCGCGTTCCGCCCGCGCCAGCCCCGCGAAATCGAACAGCGCCGGGTCCAGCAGATGCGAGGGCCGGGCGTTCATCAGCGCGCGGAACATCACCTGCCGCCGCCCGGGCGAACGCGCCTCCCACCCGTCGAGGATCGCCTTGACCTGCTGGCGTTGCAGCCCCTCCTGACTGCCGCAGAGATCGCAGGGGATGATCGGATAGCCCATCGCGCGGGCGAATTTCTCGCAATCCGCCTCGGCCACGAAGGCCAGCGGGCGGGCGACGAACAGGTCGCCCTCTTCGTTCAGCAGCCGCGGCGGCATCGTCGCCAGCCGCCCGCCGTGGAAGAGGTTCATGAAGAACGTCTCGAGAATGTCGTCGCGGTGATGGCCCAGAACCACGGTCGAACACCCCTCCTCGCGCGCGATGCGGTAGAGGTTGCCGCGCCGCAGCCGGGAACAGAGCGAACACATCGTGTTGCCCGGCGCGATCTTGGAGGTGACGACGGAATAGGTGTCCTGATACTCGATCCGGTGATCCACCCCCATGCGGGTCAGGAATTCGGGCAGCACGGTGGCAGGAAAACCCGGCTGGCCCTGATCGAGGTTGCAGGCCAGAAGGTCCACCGGCAGAAGGCCGCGCCATTTGAGTTCGGTCAGCACCGCCAGCAGGGTATAGCTGTCCTTGCCGCCCGACAGGCACACCAGCCAGCGGTCGCCCGGGGTGGCCATGCCGTAAGCCGTGATCGCCTCGCGCGCGGATTGCACGATGCGCTTGCGCAGCTTCTTGAACTCGGTGCTTTTCGGCGCGCCGTGGAACAGCGGGTGGATGTCGTCGGTATCGTCCAGCATCGGGGCCTCGGGTCCGGGATGGGGCGGGTATGCCAGATCGGGGGCGGGTTGCCTAGGCCGGCCCCTGCGCGGGACCGCGCCAAAATCTTTCGGGCGAAAGATTTTGGCGCCCCCGGCCCCGGTCAGTGCCGGTCGCAGCGGTGGTGCGCGTCGTGGTCGGGGTCGGCGCCCGGTACGGGGTCATAGCCCGATCCCCCCCAGGGATTGCAGCGCAGGATCCGCCATGCCGCCAGCCAGCCGCCGCGAATCGCGCCGTGGCGCTCCAGCGCCTCCAGCGCATAGGCCGAACAGGTGGGCTGGAACCGGCAGCCATGCCCGACCCAGGGCGACAGCAACAGCCGGTAGGCGCGCACCGGCAGGGCGAGGAGATGCGCCAGCGGGCTCATCGCGGGGCCTTGGGCGGGGCCTTGGGCGGGGCATGCACCCGGGCGAGCGCGGCGCGCAGGTCGGCCAGAAGGTCGGCGAAGGGGCGGGTCAGCGTGGTCTCGGGCCGGCCGACCAGCACGTAATCCCACCCCGGCAGCGCCAGCCCCGGCAGCACCTCGCGCGCCACTGCGCGCAGCCGCCGCCGGGCGCGGTTGCGGGCCACGGCATTGCCGATCTTTTTGGAACAGGTGAAACCGACGCGCACCGTATCGCCCGGGGGATCGCCCGCGCCCCGTACCCGCGCCTGCAACAGGAAGCCCGGCGTGCCCTGCCGGCGGGCCTGCGCCGCGCGCAGGAAATCGGCGCGCTTCTGCAACACCTCGATCCGCGGCGGGGCGGAATGCGCAGAAGGGCCCGCGGCGCCCATGCGCCCCGACCCCTCCGAATCCTTGTCCGTCATCTGCCAGCCCCCTGCGCCGGTCGTCCGGCGGCCGGCCCGCCGGATCAGGCCGACAGGCGCTTGCGGCCCTTGGCGCGGCGCGCGGCCAGCACCAGACGGCCGCCCTTGGTGGCCATGCGGGCGCGGAACCCGTGGCGGCGCTTGCGAACCAGGTTCGACGGTTGGTAAGTGCGCTTCATTGCGGCTCTCCATCACACGAGGGCGACCCAAATCCCGGCGGGATTCGAAGGCCGCAGTCATCCGAGGCCCGTCCTTTACGGGCGCTGCGGGCCCAAGTCAATTCGCCTGCGCGCATTTTTCCGCCCCCGCGCGCGTCCCGGGGTGCGTTTGTGGCGCCTGGGCCCTTTGCTTTGCGGGGCCTTCTGCTAATCCTGTGGACGAACGGGGGGGCGAGCATGGGACAGCGGCCCCCGCGGGGCGGTTTCGGTACGGCGGTCGGATGATTCTCAATTCCCTTTCCGGGCGGTTTCTGGCGCTGACGGTGCTTTTCGTGCTTTTGGCCGAAGTGCTGATCTTTGTCCCCGCCGTTGCCCGGTTCCGCGAGGACTGGCTGCTCGAACGGCTGGAAAAGGCGCAGATCGCCTCGCTGTCGCTGCTGACGACCGATGCGCAGATCGACGCCGACCTGGAACGAGAGCTTCTGGCCAATGCCGGGGTGTTCAACGTCGTGCTGCGGCGCGATGCGGTGCGGCAACTGGTGCTGTCCTCGCCCATCCCGGGGCCGGTGGAACAGACCTACGACCTGCGCGATTCGACCGCCTGGACGCTGGTGCGCGATGCGATGCAGGTGATGATGCGCCCCGGCAACGGCGTGATCCGCGTCATCGGCAACCCGGTGCGCGAGGCGGGGTTGCTGATCGAGATCACCACCGAAACCGCCCCCCTGCGCCGGGCGCTGATCGACTATGGCCTGCGCACGCTGCTGATGTCGGCGATGATCGCGGCGGCGACGGCGGTGCTGCTGTTCCTGGCGACGCAAAGGCTGATCCTTGTGCCCATCGCGCGGGTGGTGCGCCACATGACCGCCTATGCCGCCGCGCCCGAGGATGCGCGCTCCGTCATCCTGCCCACCGCCAAGGTGCGCGAGTTGCGCGCCGCCGAAGAGGCGCTCCAGACGCTCCAGACCCAGTTGACCGGCGCGCTGCGGCAAAGGGAACGGCTGGCGCAACTGGGCAGCGCGGTGGCCAAGATCAGCCACGATCTGCGCAACATCCTGACCACGGCGCAGCTTTTCGCCGACCGGATCGAGGACAGCGCCGACCCTGCGGTGGCCCGGGCGGCGCCCAAGCTGGTGGCCTCGATCACCCGGGCGATCAACCTGTGCGAAACGACGCTCGCCTTCGGCAAGGCCGAAGAGCCGCCGCCGCGGCTTGCCCCCGTGGCGCTGCGCGGGCTGGTCGCGGATGTGGCAGAGGGTGAGGGGCTGGGCCCCGGGGGGCCGATCACCGCGCTGGTCGACGTGGCCCCGGGGCTGGTGTTGCAGGCCGATGCCGAACAACTGATGCGCGTGCTGTCGAACCTCGTGCGCAACGCAAGGCAGGCGATCGAGGCGACGGGCAAGCCCGGCACGGTGGAAATCGGCGCGGGCGAGGATGATGCCGAATGGTGGATCCGCATCGGCGACACCGGCCCCGGCCTGCCGCCCAAGGCGCTCGAGAACCTGTTCGCGGCCTTTCAGGGCGGGGTGCGCAAGGGCGGCACCGGGCTGGGGCTGGCCATCGCGGCCGAACTGGTGCGCGGCCACGGCGGGCGGCTGGAACTGGTGCGCTCGGACGCCGAGGGCAGCGAGTTCCTCATCACCCTGCCCAAGCAGACCGGCCTCGACACGGAATGACCCCGGGCATCGTTTTCGCCCTTGCCAAGCCCCCCGCCCCCCGCTAGAAGCCCCTCCACGACGCGCCCGTAGCTCAGCTGGATAGAGCACCAGACTACGAATCTGGGGGTCAGAGGTTCGAATCCTTTCGGGCGCGCCATTTTCTTCGCATCGTTCGTCTGGGGGGGCACCCGCCAGAGGCCGCCTTGGGGGCCCGTCTGGTTCTGCGGTTGTGGCGCAGGGCCCGTTTCAGACAGGTGCTGTAGCGCGGCGTCAGCTTTGGCCGAATAGGGCGTCAGCTTTGGCCGGGAAAAGTTTGCCCACCGCCCTTTCCTGAC
>NZ_JAVKPH010000034.1:0-31409 GCF_031432425.1 Ruixingdingia sedimenti
GGTGTCGAGGTCCATCGCGGGCGTCATGCGATCTCTCCCAGGACCGGCAGGATCTGGATCTCGCCCCGGCGCATCAGCTCAACCTCGGCCTCGACTTCGGCCAGATCGACGAGCAGCCCTTGCAGGCTGCGCATCGACACCGACAACCGCGACAGCGTCTCCGGATCGGGGCGAATGCCGCCGGCCAGCAGGGCGATCACCTCGCCCAGATCGCCCGCCGCCGCCCGGAAACCCTTGGCCGACACGTCAAACTCGGGCGCCTCTCTGGACAGGATCGCGCTCATGCCGCCACCTTGCCGTCAGCAGCCGCACCCGCTTTTTGACTCGCCACCGGCGGATACTTGTTGGTATCGAGGATGCGGGGTTTTCCCTTGGGGTAACGGGACGGCCAGATGTTCTCGGGCTTCTGGCCGATGAAATCGGCGATGATCTTCTGCGCCTTGTAGCTGGTCCGGTTCTTCACCTGACGGAAGACGTTCGGGTTGAGGCCGTTCCGCTTGGCAAGCTCGGTGAGGGTCATGCCGTTGCGATGGAGTTCGGCCACCACGGCGGGCCAGTCCATCACGGCGTCCTGTTTCGTCATCGGGGTTCCTCCGACAGGAAGCGGGTGCCGCTAACACCCGCCTTTTGTTGGCGATGTTGGTTCAACAGCACATCCCGCGAGGGGTGTGCATAAGTAAGGGATAGCTCCATATATGGCGCTGGTCAATCCAAATCTGGATGAGCCGCGGCTGCGTGCACGTGTGGCCGCCGCGATCTCCGCTGGTGGTGGCGTTGCGCAAATGGTCAAGCGCACTGGTATCCCTAAGGGAACATTAGAAAAATACGCGGCCCAGACATCAACAGCCTCATTTGCCAACGCAGCAAAGATAGCCGCAGGTGCGGGCCTGACGCTTGATCAAATCGCCTTTGCACAAGAGGATATATCCAAATCTGGAGCAAAGACCCACCTTAGAGAGATGTTAACACGGATGGGTCAGCAGGCGCGCGAGTACAGGCCCTCATCCGGCCATCGAACGTCTGACGCCTTCATCCATCTGCCGTTCTATCCCGAGGTCACCGCGTCAGCCGGTCCTGGTGCCTTGGCCGTATCGGAACAGAGCGACAGTGTCATCGCATTCGCCCGCAGCTTCCTGCGCGATCACGGCGCCGTACCTGACCGCTGCTCAATCATCCGCGCCAAGGGCGACAGCATGGCTCCGACGATCCCGGATGCGTCCCTGCTGATCGTCGATCACAGCCAGGCAGAGATCGCAAACGGCTGCATCATGGTGGTCAGCGTTGGCGACGACCTGCTGGTCAAGCGCGTCCGGCGTCGCTTGGATGGGCAGATCGACCTGATATCCGACAACCCCGCCTATCCGCCCGAAACCCTCCAGCCTGCCGCCCTACAGCAACTGCGCGTCGTCGGGCGGGTCGTCTATTTTTGCAGAACACCTTGAAGGAGTGAAAGATGCGCCTTCTCTCAGCAGTTGCCAGTTGGGCTTTTGTTCTCAGCGGGTCATTCGTCGCCGCGCATCCTGCTTGTGATCTGAAGGCAGGCGAACGCGTTCAGGTGGACGACCTCGATGCGTTTCTCGACGCGGTAGAAGGGGCTGCGGTTCAGAAAGACGAGTTCGAAACCACCGAACAGTTCGAACAGCGCAAAGCCAAAGCAGCCCTGACATCCCCAGGGTTTGCGCTCGATATTTTGACGGACCAAGAACATGCAGTCTACGATGCGGACCGCTCGACTTGGACCTTCCGCGAGTTTTTTCTTAGCGGCGGCACCTACAATTTTGATGATGAGGCACTGGCGGAGGCTGGCCTTGCAAATGCTGGCTGGAGCTACTCCAAGATGCTTCGTTCAAGCGATGTGGCTTTGGGGAGCTATGTTGCCAGCAACGCTTACGGAAGTGAGGTGCTCGTGGCCAAGGGGCTGGCAACCCGCACCGGCATCATCGAGATTGCATGGGGGCACCCTCTTCCGTCCGACTACATGGCGAGATTTGACCCTAAGTTCCAGATGCCCCTGACGCTTCGGCTGCCGGCTGCTGGTCTTCCAGATGGACTGGAGATGTCAGCTTTCGAGGTTCCAATGAGTGTAGGGGAGGCCCGTCTGGCTAAGGGAGGGTTCCGGTTTGTTGTCGCAGGTGAGTTAGCTGAGCCCTTCCGCATCACCTATACCCGTCACATCTTCCCCAAGATCGACAACCCTAGGGACGTTACTGTTGAGATGACCTATCTGATTGCTGATATTCAATGCGGGATCCTCGCAGATCAAGAAGGAAGGGTTCTGACGGTACTTCCGACGGTAGCGCCATTTTAAACCAACATGCCCAGACACCCACCGAAAACCCCGCTCGAACTGGCCGCCCGCGCCATCTGCCGGCGCCGGGGCCTGCCGGAAGATACCCGCTTCCAGGGCGCCAAGATGTGGCAGGCGCATCTGGGCGAGGCGATGGCCATCCTCCAGGCCGCGCTGCCACCCGAAGACTTCCGCCGCCTTGTCCTCGATCACCCCTGGCCGGGACCGATCCCGCCGGAGTACCGTCAGACGCGCGATGATCCTGACACCTGACACAAGCAGATGTTCCTGTTAAGTTCCACGTGATCGTTGCGAACCACAGGAACCACCGTTGCTGATCCCCATCACCCCGACAGCCCCCGCCGCGCCTTGGCTCGGCGGCAAACGCAACCTTGCCAAGCGCATCTGCGGCCTGATCGATGCCACGCCGCACACCACCTATGCCGAACCCTTCGTGGGCATGGGCGGTATCTTCCTGCGCCGCGCGATGCGGCCCCGAGCCGAGGTCATCAATGATCGCAGCCGTGACATCGCCAACCTCTTCCGCATCCTGCAGCGCCACTACATCCAGTTCCTGGACGTACTGCGCTTCGGCCTGACCACGCGGGCCGAATTCGAACGCCTCGTCGCGGTGCCACCCGACACGCTGACCGATCTGGAACGCGCAGCGCGCTTCCTCTACCTCCAGCGCACCGCCTTCGGTGGCAAGGTTTCCGGGCGCAACTTCGGTGTCGACAAGACCCGGCCGGGTCGCTTCAACCTCACCACGCTGGAACCGATGCTGGAGGATCTGCACACCCGCCTCGCCGGCGTCGTGATCGAGTGCCTCGACTGGGCCGAGTTCATCCCCCGGTATGACGCCGATGGCACGCTCTTCTACCTCGACCCGCCGTACTGGGGCTGCGAGGACGACTACGGCCGCGCGATGTTCGCCCGCGCCGATTTCGCCAGGATGGCCGAGCTGCTAGGTGGCATCCGCGGCCGGTTCCTGCTGTCGCTCAACGACCTGCCGGAGGTCCGGGCCACCTTCGCCGCCTTCCACCTGACCGAGGTCCGCACCACCTACACCGTCAGCGGCAAGCGCAACGATCCCGCGGGTGCGCGGGCCGAGCTGCTGATCTCGAACTGGCCGGTTGAGGGGTGTCAGGATTGATCGGATCAGACGCCGCGGAGGCGGGATCCTGACGGAAAATCGCTTCCCACTTCCCGCTTCGCGGCCAGTCGCCTCACATCCTAGATTTCACCTATATTTCCAATGGCTTGATCCTGGTTCACGGTCCTTGTGGTAAACTGGGAAGCGATTTCCCACTTCAGCCGTCCCGGGCGCAGGCTCGACTTCCCACTTCGGGGCCAGATCTCTCCCTTTGGCGCTGCTTTTCCTCAATGCTGGTTGGATGTTACCGTTTGCGCGGTATCTGTCGGACAAATGCGCGGATGTTGCGTGCCCGAGGCCCCGAAATCCGACATTTTCACCGGTCTTCCCGCACGACACGCGACGCCACGAATGGTCCCAGATCACGGTTTTCCTTCACGCTTTCAAAGGCTTCCGGCTTGCCTCTCGGAAGTGGGGCCTCTGGCCAAAGCTGGTACCCCCCAACAGTGGACGGTTCGTTCATCGCGACAAGTTCGGCGCCGGGGCCGAATACCTGCATCAGTTCATCGATATGCCCGGCATCCATCAGTTGCGTATACTGCGCGAAAACGCTGCGCACGGCTTCTGCGGCTTCGAGGCGCGCGATTCTGGCGTCCAGCCCGGTCATCGTGGATCTTCCTTGTTCCGGCGGGGATCGTGGCGGGCCCGCACGGCCGCGGCTTTTTCGAGGCCGTGCGGATGCGGTCACTGGCGGCGCGGGCGCGTCATTCCTTCGTGCGCAGCTGGTCGATGATCTCGGCGAAGGCGGCGGTCAGCGGCGCGAAGTCCGGCGGGCTGTCCTTGGTCTTTTGCGCGAATTCCGCCCAGGAGGCATAATCCTCGGCAAAGCCGAGCCGGTCGATCGACGCCTGGCGCCATTTTTCGCGGATGGCGGTCAGTTCGGCGATGGCCGCCGCCGGTTCCGTCACCGAGGCGGGGGCTTCGGTCGCCGCAGTGGCGCGCACCTGGTCGTGGTACGCCTCGATCTTGGCCCGCATCGCCGCGTCCGGGACGACAGGATGGGCATTCGCGGCGATGCCCTTGTTGGCGGAATCGACCTGCGCGTTCATCACCCACATCACCGTCTCGGCGGCGAACCTGGGGGTTTCTTCCCAGATGATGTCCTTCACCTCTTGCGGGAAGTCCTCCCAGACATCCTTGTTGAAGCCGAAGATGGACTGCGCATAGCCCGTCAGCCCGGCGAAGTTGTAGTATTTGCCGTGATCCCAGAAGCCGAGCGCACCGATATCGTTGTGCCCGCCCATCCAGCAATCGATCACGCCGGACTGGAACGCCTGATAGACCTCGGTGATCGGCAGGCTCACCGGCGTCATGCCGAGGTTCTGGGCCTCTTTCGTCCAGGTATCGCCGCCGACCCGGATGCGCTTGCCCTGCAACGATTCGAGCGTGCTGTTGTCTTCCTTGCACAGGATTCCGAACGGGCCCGTCAGGGGCAGCGACGGCATCAGCGGAAAGATATTGGCCTCGAGCAGTTCGCTGCGGTGCGCCTCGAGATCGGTGCTCCATTCCATGTTCGCCAGCGCGTTCAGCACGGTTTCGCGCACCGGGTTCGGATCGGTCGGCAGCGCCAGCGAACCCAGCCACTTGTCGACCGGGAAGCGGACCGGATCATAGGCACCCAGGACATAGCCGAACTCGAACAGGCCCGACCCCAGGCCCGAGGCCAGATCCTTGGCCGGGACGAGACTGCCCGCGAAGTAGTATTCGAACTTCACCTTGCCGCCGGTCCGTTCCTCCACCCGTTCGGTGAAGGCCACCATCGGCTTGGTGAACCAGTTGTCCGGGCCATAGAGCGTCGCGACGCGCAGCGTCACCGGATCCATCCCGGCAAGGGTTGTTTCGGCCTATCCGACCGAGGCCGCACCCATGAAGCAGGCGGCGGCGGCCAGACCCGCAAAGGTCGACACGAGTTTTGTCATCAGAGTTTCCTCCCTGAGGTTCCAGGATACGGTTTACAGCCAGCGCAGGGAAACCGCGCTGCAACCTTCTCGACTCATCTAACGATTTTATGTAGAAGAATCGATTATACGCTACGCTGGCGTTCGATCCACGTCAACGGGCAAGCGCGATGTCCCGTCGCGAAACAGCCGCCTACGCGCCTTGCCGGCGATTGACGCGGCAGGAACGGCATATTATCATGGAATCGATTTTTTATAATAAAAACGGTAATCTTTCGCGGGAGGGAATGCCGAAGGAGCGCGCAGCAAAGCGGCGCGAACGGGAAGACGCCGGGGGCGCCTCCGTTTTTCGGATTCTGCCCCGAACCCTCTGGCCCCACCACCCGCAGAAACGGACGGAGCACCGTTCATCGACGCCATCCATCGCGTCGCAACGACAGAGAGGAACAGAACGGATGACAAAAAAAATACAAGTAGCGGCCACGCTGCACGGTTCGGCAAGGCTGCATTCGTCGCTTTGGGGATAGTCTGTATCTATGCCCTCATTCTGCTGACCTTCGCCGATGTCCTGGCGCGGAACCTGGCCAACCAGCCGATTCCCGGGACGCTGGAGGTCTCGATGTACTGGCTGATGGTACCGATGAGCTTCGTCGGCATCTGGTGGGCCGGGCTTCAGCGCGAACATGTGCGCGTCACGCTGCTGGACGACCTGATGGGCGCCAACACCGCGCGGCTGGCGGAAATCGTCGTCGCGCTCGCCGCGCTCGGATTTCTTCTGGCGACCGCGACCGTGGGCTTCGAAGAGGCGCTCAAGAGCATGCGGGGCGGCGAGTACGAAGGGGCCTACAAGGTCGTCATCTGGCCGGTCCGCTTCATCTCGGCCCTGGGTTTCGTGGGCTTCGCCCTGGTGGTCGTCGCACAGCTTGTCCAGGACCTGAAGACGGGGGTCCGCCCCCACGGCCCGACCCTCGAAGAACCGGAAGCTCTCTGATGGCACAGAATATCGACAACAGCTTCGCCGTGGCCGAACCGGCCGCATCCGGGCGGGCCGCGAAATCGCCCTGGGCGGGCCTGCCGATCGCGGCGCTTCTGATCCTCGCGGCCTTTGCCTTCGGGGCGGCCTTCTTTCTGAGCATCCCGCGCGAGGTGAAGGCGCTCATGTCGCTCGGGCTGATGTTCGCGCTGATGGGCCTGGGGATGAACGTCGGGCTTGCGATGGGCCTTTCCGGGGCGCTCGGGCTTTATGCGATGCTGGGCACCAAGCCGGTCTTCGTCACCCTGGCGCAGATCCCCTTCACCAATATCGCCAGCCCGACGTTCCTCGTGCTGCCGATGTTCGTGTTCATGGGGCTGATGCTCTGGCATTCGGGCATCACGACCAAGCTTTACGCGGCGGCGCGCATCCTGTTCTGCTGGCTCCCCGGGGGGCTGGCGGCCACCACCAATATCGCGGGTGCGGGCCTCGGCGCGGTCAGCGGCTCCACCATCGGCAACACCTATGCCCTCGGACGCATCGCCATCGGCGAGATGCTCAGCTTCGGCTACGACAAGCGCCTCGCCGTGGGATCGGTGCTGAGCGCGGGGACGATCGCGCAGTTGATCCCGCCCAGCATCATGATGGTGATCTACGCGGGCTTTGCCGAAATCCCCGTCGGCCCGCAGCTGATGGCGGGGATGATGCCGGGGCTGGTCCTTGCGCTGGCCTATGTGCTGTCCGCGGTCGTCATCGCGCTTGTCCGCCCCGAATGGGTCGGCAAGGGCAAGAAGAAGGCGGACGTCGATGAGCCCGTGATGACAGCGGCCGAGAAGTTCAGGGTGGTCCTGGGCGCCTGGCCGGTGCCGGTGCTGATCCTGATCATCGCCGGGGGTCTGGCAGGCGGTTTCCTCACCGTCACGGAATGCGCCTCTGTCGCGGCCATCGGCTCGGCGCTTTACTGTCTGGCGGCGCGGGGGTGGAAACGGTTCACCCATGCGGCCATCGACGCGGCGAAGGGCACCCTGTCGGCGACGGGTTCGGTCCTGTTCCTGATCGTCGGCGCGGCGATCTTCAGCCGGCTGCTTGCGGTGACGGGCGCGGCGCAGTGGCTTTCGACCAACATGCAGGCGCTGTCGGGCAATATCGTGCTGTTCGTCTTCACGCTGATCATTCTGTATTTCATCCTCGGGATGTTCATGGATTCGATCGCCATGATCCTGCTGACCGTGCCGCTGATCCTGCCGGTGGTCATGGCCGCCGGCTACAGCGACATGTGGTTCGGCGTGTTCCTGGTGCTGATGGCGGAAATCGGGGTCCTGACGCCGCCGGTGGGCATGCTGGTCTTCATCGGCTACCGGATGGTGATGGACCCGCAGATCAACCGCGGCCAGAAATTCACCCTGCGCGACGTGTTCGAAGGCGCGATGATCTTCGTGCCGCTGGCGCTTGGGGTGGTGGTGCTGATCGCGATCTTCCCCGAACTCGTGACATGGTTGCCCGAACGGATGGTGCGATAGACCCCGGGGCACGATGCGGCCCGACAAAGGGGGGCGGGGAAACCCGCCCCCTTTCTTCATGGCACCTTCCGAGGACGCGGGCTCAGCCCTCCGGCCGACCGCGGTGCGGGCGGAACGCGAAAAGAACCGCGAGACCCACCCCCGACAGGAGGCTGGCCACAAGGCCCAGCCCCCCGAGCCCTGACCAGCCGATGACGGCGGCCCCGACGCCCCCGCCCAATGCGACGCCGATATATGTGGCGGTGGCGTTCAGCGCGAGGATCAGCGACTGGTGATCGGGCGCATCCCGGACAAGCGCCATCTGTTGCGGAACCATGAAAAAGGCCGAGAGCATCGCCCAGCAGGCGGCGACGGCCATCACCGCCGCCAGCGGCAGCGCCCCCAGCGAAAAGAGCGGCAGCAGCACCAGTTGCGACGCCAGCACCAGCACCAGAACACGCCACGGGCCCAGGCGGTCGACCATGAAACCGGCCAGAAAGCCGCCGATGGCACTGGCGATGCCGATCACCAGCAACAGCAGGAACGGCGAGCTTTCGCCCCGATCGAGCGCCAGCGGGCCGATATAGGTGTAGACCGTGTTGAACGACGCGACCTGAAGCACCGTCAGCAACAGGGCGGTCAGCGCCCTGGCATTGACCAGCAGCAGCCGGTAGCTGGCCGGGGGTTTCGGAAAACCGATGCGCCGGGGGGTCGAAAGCAGGATCGCCAGCAGCGCCGCCAGAATGCACAACAGCACCACGGCCAGCACCATGCGCCAGCCGATCAGGGTTTCCAGCCAGATCCCGACCGGGATGCCCGCCGCCTGCGACAGGGTAAGGCCGACGAAGATCACCGACAGGTTGCGCCCCCGGCGTTCCGGCGCGCTCAGCGTATAGACGGTGCTGGCGGCGATGGGGGTATAGGCGCCGCCGCCCAGGGCGCATATGGCGCGGCCGATCAGGAACGTGTTCCAGTCGGGCGCGAGGGCGCAGACGAGCGTCCCGCCCCCCAGGATCGCCAAGGAGCCCATCAGCATCGCGCGCCGCGGCCACGTGCCCGACAGGTTGACCACCAGCGGAGAGCTGACCGCATAGGTCGCCGCATAGACGACCATCATCAGCCCGGCCCCGGCGTTCGAGACCCGCATGTCCTGCGCAATCGGCACCAGAAGGCCGACCACGAGGAAAGCACCCAAGCCTATCGCGAAATTGCCCGCACCGATTGCGTAGATCGCCTTTGACATGTGATGGCTTGCCGGATCAGCGTGATCGTTGCTCTTTCGGCAGCAACGACTCCGCTTCCGGAACAGAGGCTTCCGGCGCCGGACGATCCGCCAGAGCGTAGGGAAGCACCGGTTCCAGACGGCGGAACATCACATTCAGATGTCGGGTCAGTATCTTCCATTCCCCCGACCTGAACTCGTAACGGTCGTCGTAGCGGATCATCTGGTTGTAGGAGAGATCGATCGTTCCCCGTCCCGGGGTGATGAAATCCTGTTTCGTGAAATGATAGGCGAAACAGTACGTAACGCCAACCGCACTCGTGTCGGACACCTCGCAGTGCTGGGGCTGGATCGCGTGGTGGGTTTGGGAAAAGGCCGCCGCAAGCCGCGCGGGCAGTTGCAGGATTTCCTTATGCCCCCGCGAGCCGGCCAGTTCGCTCGTGCTCCAGCTCGAGTCCTCCCAGAAGACCTCGCGGAGCAGATCGGCATTTCCCGTGTCGAGTGCGACCGCATACTTGTGGGACAGGCGAAGGATGTCATGCTCATCCTCGAACCGTGATCTTGTCATGTGGCACCTTTTTCCTGGCCGGTTCCTGCGTTTACCGCCAGCGCCACGCTCCGATCTGGAGCGCGGCGCTCATTCGTCGGCACTGATCGGGGTCTCGCGCGGGAAGCGGCAGTTTGCCCATCCTCCGTCGACGTGGAGGATCTGGCCGGTGATGAACCCGGCCTCGTCGGAGGCAAGGAAGCGCACGGCCCGGGCGATGTCGACCGGCTGGCCCACGCGGCGCAGCGCGGCGCCGTCGATCAGCACATGGCGCCGCCAGGGCTCGGACCGGATGCGATCGGCAACCAGCGGCGTCTCGATCAGGCCGGGGGCCACGGCATTCACCCGGATGCCGTTCGGGCCGTAATCCGTCGCCATCTGCCGCGTGAGGCCGATCACACCGGCCTTGGAGGCGGAATATCCCGCCGTATTCTGCGCGCCGACCTCGCCGAAGATCGAGGCGGTGTTGACGATGGCGCCGCCGCCCGTTCCGATCATCCGCCCCACCGCCCAACGGGACAGGCGAAAGAGCCCGACCAGGTTCACGTCGAGGAACTGGCGGAAATCCTCGTCGCCGGTGACGAGCGCGTGGCCGCCGCGGCCGATGCCGGCATTGTTCACGAGGATGTCGAGCCGCCGCCTGCCCCGATCCAGCGCCTCGTCGAGCAGAGGGGGCAATGCCGCGTCGGTCACGTCGCCCTGCACGAAGGTGACGCGCGGGTCGGCCGCAAGCGCCGCGCGCCCGCCCGCGTCGCGATCCACGGCGACGACATGCGCCCCCGCCGCCGTCAGCGCCCCGGCGATGGCAAAACCGATCCCCTGCCCGGCCCCGGTCACGACGGCTGTCCTGCCGCTCAGATCTGTGGGCGCGAATGTCATGGCCACTCTTCCTTTCCCAAATATGAAGGTTGCACGGGCGCGGGCCCGGTCCGGCCTGCACGCGGCCCTGTCACGGTTCCGGCCAGTAGTCGCGGTCCAGTTCTTCCGGCATCAGCTTGGCCTCTGCCCGGGTCAGGAAGGCGCCGCCCTTGGCGCTCAGCGCCTTCAGCCCCGCCACCAGGGGCCCGTCCTCTGCCGTCAGCAGCGGCAGTTCGTCGGCGCGGACGGGATCGAAATAGAGATAGAAATCCGGCCATTCGAACGCATGCAGCGGCGGTTCCTCGCGGATGTCCTGTGTCAGCGCCTCTTCCGCGTAACAGGGGCACAGGCCGCGGAAACCCTCGATGAAGTCCTGCACCCGGGCGCGGAACGCGGCAGGATCGGCACCCTCGGGGCGGAACAGGATGCCGATGATCCGGCGGGTCGAAGGGATGGGCCGGTTCGGCGCGCCCACGGCCTCGCTGCCGCTCCACCACCCCAGAAAGCGCGCCTCGTCCTCGAGCAGCGCCTTGCGGTCGGCCATCTTCGCCTTGACCGCCTGATAGGCCTCGGGCGTGCCGTAATCGAGTTCGACAAAGCCGGCGATCTGGCGCATCTGCGCCGTCGCGGTCCAGATCATGCGGCTGACATGGCACTGGATATAGCGTTGCGCCCCGGAAACCCGGATCACCTCGTTGGTATGCGGGCCCGACCAGTATGCGTGATAGTCGAGCAGCGACATGTCGGCGCGTTTACCCAGAAGGATGTGACGCTTGGTGGGGTAGGATGTGGTCATGGGGTTCTTGTCCTATGCGTTCGGCATGCCGGTCAGCACGCGGCCGCCATCGACCACGAGCACCACGCCGGTGATGTATTTCGCCTGATCCGACGTCAGGAAACCGACGGCGGCGGCGATATCCTCGGGTTCGCCGAAATGGCCCAGGGGGATGCGGCGGATGACATTGCTGTAGTCGCCATCGTTGCGGCCAAGCAGCATCGGCGTCTTGATCGCCCCCGGCGCGACGGCGTTGACGCGGATACCGCGCGAGGCGAATTCCAGCGCCAGCGATTTCGTCAACCCGCCGACCGCCGCCTTCGACGCCGCATAATGGGCAAAGTTGAAGGCCCCGAACATGGCGACCGAGGCGATGTTCAGGATCGCGCCCCCCGACGGCATCCGGGGCAGCGCGCGGCGGATCAGTTCGGCCGAGGCGACGACGTTGACCTCGTAGTTCCGGCGGAAATCGTCGCCGGTCAGGTCGGTGAAGGGCTTCACGTCGAAAACGCCGGCGTTGTTGACGAGGATGTCGATCCGTCCGGTATCGGCCACCAGCGCGTCGAGCGCCGCGCCATCCGTCAGATCCAGCGTCACCTCGCGGGCGCGGTGGCCCGCGGCGCGCAGATCGGCAGCGATCGCCGCGACCGCTTCGGCGTTGCGGTCCACGGCGACGATCTCTGCCCCGCGCCCGGCCAGATCGAAGCAGATCGCGCGGCCGATCCCGCCGCCCGCGCCGGTCACGACGGCAATCTTCCTGTCTTCCATTGTGCATTCCTCCTCTGGGCGGGTTTCCCGGCGCATGGGTTCGCCTTGCCGTCCCGCCGGCACATGCAGTCCGGGCCCGGCCATCCGGGCCCGGGTCGATCCGTCACTCCATCGTCCGCAGCTTGGCGATGATCTGGGCGGAGGCGTGGGTCAGCGGCGCCGCATCGGGCAAGGCACCCGCGGTCTTCTGCGCGAACTCCGCCCAAGACGCATAATCCTCGGCGAAACCCAGACGGTCCTTCGCGGCTTGCTGCCATCTGGCCTTGGCTTCTGCCAGTCCCGCTTTGCCGTGATCCCAGAGCCCGAGCGCCCCGGCATCGCCGTGCCCGCCCATCCAGCAATCGATCACGCCCGACTGGAACGCCTGATAGACCTCGATGATCGGCAGGGTGACGGGCGTCATCCCGAGGTTCTGGGCCTCTTTCGTCCAGGTATCGCCCGCGACGCGGATACGCTTGCCCTGCAACGACCCGAGTGTGCTGTTGTCTTCCCTGCACAGCGTGCCGAATGGCCCCGTGACAGGCAGGGACGGCATGAGCGGGTAGATGTCGGCCTTCAACAGCTCGTTCCGGTGCGCCTGGAGCCCGGCGGTCCATTCCAGCGTGGCGAGCGCGGTCAGGATCGTCTCGCGCACCGGATCGGGATCCAGCGGCAGGGCAAGCGATCCCTGCCACTGATCGACCGGAAAGCGCACCGGGTCGTATGCCCCCAGCACGAAGCCGAATTCGAACAGGCCCGAACCGAGGTCCGAGGCCAGATCCTTCGCCGGAACGAGGCTGCCGGCATAGTAGTATTCAAAGGCCACCTTGCCGCCCGTCCGTTCGGTGAAGGCCGCCATCGGCCAGGTGAACCAGCTTTCCGGCCCGTAGAGCGTCGCGATGCGCGGCGTCACGGGCTTCATCTCCGCCAGCGTTTCCGCGGCGGCCATGGCGGGCAGGCCCGCAAGACCGGCAAGTACGGTCAAACCGGCAAAGGTCGATCCGAGAGGTGTCATTCTTTCCTCCCCCATGTTACGGCCAATGCAGGTCGCCCCGTTCGTTCCGCCGCGGGTCAGTTCGCGCGCCCGGTGATGCGGTCGATCACCCGCAGGGCCGTCGCCTCGTCGCAGCGTTCACCGCGCCAGGCGACATGCTGATCGGTCCGCACCAGAACGAGCGGCGCCTGGTAGATGGGCGCGATCGCCGGGTCTTCGACATGCAGCACCTTGAGCGGCACCCCCCGCGCCGCCGCCGCCGCCTCCAGACCCTCGCTTGCATCCGGGTCGCCGAAGTTGAGCAGGGTGAACCAGCGGCCCAGATGATCGAACAGCGCCGTCCCGTCGCGCAGGAACACGCTGGGAAGCCGCGCGCCCGGCACGGTGTTGGGTTCGTAAACCGCCGGATCCTGGCTGAAAGTCGCACCCGGCTCTGCCGCCACGGCGGGCGAGTCGGCGTAGACATAGCCGTATTCGATGCCCCAGGCCTCATTCTCGAGATTGCCGAGCCGGGCGATTTCCTGCCCCACCTCGGCGCGGCGGGCATCGCCCTCGGGGCCGGACTGGTAGAGCCGGTCATCGTAAAGCGCGCCGATCTGGCGGCGGACGTCGTTGTTGGCCCCCGCGGCATCGCGGTTGCGTACCCCCACCGGGCGGCGTTCGATATCATAACTGTCCAGCAGCCCGGGGTCGGCATAGCCATGCAGGACCGCCGCCAGCTTCCAGCCCAGGTTGGTCGCGTCGCCGATGCCGGTGTTCATGCCGTAGCCGCCGGTCGGAATGTACTGGTGCGCGGCATCGCCCGCCAGAAACACCCGCCCCTTGCTGTAGGAGTCCGCGACCAGCAGATGCGGCGTCCAGACATTCGCCACCAGGATCTCCGCCTCGATGTCGTAGCCGAAGAACCGCCGCAGCATCGCGCGCGCATCGATTTCGTTCGGCAGCGTGCCGTCCTGATAGCGCGTGTGCAGGGTCCAGACATCGCGGTCGTTCTGGGCGATGAGGGTGCCGTTGACCGACTGGAAATGCCAGGCGACGCCCCAGCGTTCGATCAGCGAGCGGTCGTCGGTGCGGAAATGGGTCATGTAGCGTTCCATGATCCGCGCCTGACCATCCAGCTTGATGCCCAGCCCCTCGCGCACCAGGCTGCCGCCGCCATCGCAACCGGCCAGATAGGCGCAACGCACCTCCAGCGTTTCGCCCGTCGTGACATCGCGCAGGACGGCGCTGACCCCATCGGCATCCTGCCGCAACGCATCGAAGGCCGTGTTGTAGCGCAGTTCCACCAGCGCGTGACGCTCGATCAGCTTGCGCAACTCGGGCTCGATCACCACCTGCGAAACCCGCATCGACGGCTCCAGCGGCTGGGTTCCGTCGTTCCTTTCCCGGATGACCCGGCGCCATTCGTCCACACTGGGATAGACGAAACGGTGCAGTTCCACCCCGGTGAAATCGGTGATCCAAGTCACGTCGAAGGGATTGGCCGCGGGCACGGCGGCCGCACGCAGCTCGTTGGCGATGCCGAGGTTGCGGAACAGCTCCATGCTGCGGCCGTTGGTGATGTCCATCTTGGGGTGGCGCGTGGTCGTGGGATTGCGTTCCACGATCATGGTGCGGATGCCCCGCTGCGCGAGATCCAGCGCAAGCGTCATGCCGACCGGGCCGGCGCCCGCAATCAGAACAGGTACATCAATCATCCTCTTGTCCTCCCGGATGGTTCGAGTTCGGCCATTGGCATACTAGCATGTATGTGAGCCTTGGGAAGATAGAAACGATAATACTTTATATAATCGATAATACAGAACTCTATCACGAAATTTGCAGCATGAAGCGCGCACCCCCGCCTTCTGTCCCCCCATCAGGGGCCGACCAGCGATTCGATGCACGGCAGCCGCCGCACGACCGGCCCGCAGACGAAACACCCGGACAGCACGGCCGATCCGCGACAACAGGGCCCATAAATGCCGGTGAAATATATGTTTTTCACAAACTGATGAATTATCGTGAATCCTATTCAAAATCGCTTGTCATTGCCGCCGCG
This sequence comes from Ruixingdingia sedimenti, assembly GCF_031432425.1. Taxonomy (NCBI): domain Bacteria; kingdom Pseudomonadati; phylum Pseudomonadota; class Alphaproteobacteria; order Rhodobacterales; family Paracoccaceae; genus Ruixingdingia; species Ruixingdingia sedimenti. The sequence goes on from NZ_JAVKPH010000034.1 coordinate 14,995, forward strand.
CGTCGACTAGCATGTTAGCATTGCAGTCTGGAGGGGAGCCAGATGAGAACCGTACTGATCACGGGCGCGGCGCAGGGAATCGGCCTTGCCATGGCGAGGCGGTTTCTCGCCGGGGGACATGCCGTCGTCGCCAGCGACCGGCTGTCCGACGGGCTGGAACAGCTTCGGGCCGACGCGCCCGACCGGATCGCCCCGATCGTGCAGGACGTGACGGCAGACAGCGCGCCGGAAGAGGCGGTCGCGCTGGCGGTTGCGCGCTTCGGCAGGCTCGACGTGCTGGTGAACAATGCGGGCATCGGCCGGGCAAAGCCCGTAGGCGAAGAACGGGACGAGGATCTCGACCGCTTCCTTGCGGTCAATGTGCGGGCCCCCTTGCGCTATACGCGGGCCGCGCTGCGAGCGATGGAACCCGGTGCCAGTATCGTCAATGTCGCCTCTATCTTCGGTTTCCGCGGCAGCGCCGGGGCGGGGGTCTATTCCGTCACCAAGGCGGCCATGGTCGGGCTGACACGGCAGATGGCGGCGGATTATGGGCCCGAAGGCATCCGGGTCAACGCCGTGGCGCCGGGGGTCACACGCACCGCCATGACCGCCGACCGTATCGACAGCGGCGAGCCCGCATTCCAGCGGCTGATGGTGAACACCACGCCGTTTCCGCGTGTGGGCACCCCCGAAGACATCGCCAACGGCGCATTCTTCCTGGCTTCGGAAGAGGCGTCGTTCATCTCTGGCCACGTGCTGGTCATCGACGGCGGCTGGCTTGCCGCCAATGCCCCGCGGAACTGAAACGGGAACCGCCATCATGACGGGAACGGCAGCGAAACGCTTGGACGGGCGCCGGATCATCCTTTTCGGCGGCGGGTCCGGCATCGGCAAGGCAACGGCAGAGCTTTTCGCGCGCGAAGGCGCACGGCTGGCCATCGTGGATCACGACCGGACCGCCGCAACGGCAGTGGCCGAGGCGGTCGGCGGGGTGGCGATCGCCGCCGACATCAGCGACGCGCCGCAGGTGAAAGCGGCAGTCGATGGCGCGAATGCGGCGCTGGAGGGGATCGACGGCCTGGTCAATACCGCCGGCGTCTTCGATCCCGCCGATCTGGAAAACACCGCGCCCGACCTCTGGAACCAGGTGATCGGCATCAATCTCACGGGCACCTATCTCGTTTGCCGCCACGCCCTGCCCCACCTGCGCAGGGCCGCGCCCGCCACCATCGTGACCCTGGGATCCGGCGTGGCGCTGGTGCCGACGGGGCCGACATCGGCGGCCTATGTCGCGGCCAAGGGCGGGGTGATCGCCCTGACGCGCCAGATGGCGATGGAGGCGGCGCCCCTCGTGCGCGCGAACTGCGTCTGCCCCGGCATGGTGGACACGCCCATGACCCGGACGATCCTGAGGGACGACACGGGTGAAACCCGATCCTCGATCACCGGCAGCTATGCCCTGAAAAGAGCCGCCGCACCCGGGGAAATCGCAGCCGCGATCCTGTTCCTGACCAGCCGCGATTCCAGCTACGTCACCGGCACGGCGATGGCCGTGGACGGCGGCAGGACATTCCACTGACCGGATCAGAAGCCGCGGGCGTGAAACAGACAAGAGATAACATGATGGGCATTCCCTCAACCGTCGATGTCATCGTTCTCGGGTCCGGCGCCGCCGGGCTTTCCGCGGCGATCGTCGCCCGGCATTACGGCGCCGATGTGCTGATGCTCGAGCGCGCATCCGTCTTCGGCGGATCAAGCGCGATTTCCGGCGGCGTGGTCTGGATTCCCTGCAACCCGCTGATGGAAAGCGTCGGTCACAAGGACACGCCCGAGGCAGCGCGAGAGTATATCGCCTCGGTCACGGGCAACAGGTTCAGGCCCGACCTCGTGGACGCCTTCATCGAGAACGGCGCCGCGATGGTGCAATTCATGCATGACCACAGCGCGCTGCGTTTCGTTCCGCGCGCCGTGGCGCCCGATTACTATCCCGACAGGCCCGGCGCGCTGGCGGGGGGGCGGTCGCTCGACCCGCAGATCTATGACGGCCGGCGACTTGGGCCCTGGTTCGCCCGCCTGAGGCCGCCGATCCGGGAATTCCTCGTTCTTGGCGGGATGATGGTGAATTCGCGCGACATCGCCCATCTCATGGGCACCCTGAGATCGCCCGGTGATTTCCGCGCCTCGAGCAGGCTGGTGCTGGGTTATCTCGCGCAGCGCCTGCGCCATCCGCGCGGCACACGGTTGGTGCAGGGCAATTCGCTTGTCGCACAACTGCTCAAATCCGCCGTGGATACCGGGGTGCGGATGATGTCCGCCTGCGATGTGACGGGGCTGGGGAATGCCACGGGCAGGGCCGATACCGTCCGTTTCATCCACGCGGGCAAGGAACATATCGTCACCGCCCGCCGCGGAATCGTGCTTGCCGGCGGGGGTGCCCCCGCATCCGCGGACTATGTTCGCAAATATACGCGGACCCCGGACACCCATTTCACCATGGCGCCCGCGGAAAACAGCGGGGGTCTCTTGCGTCTGGCGCTGGACCTCGGTGCGCAACTGGCGGAAGATGTCGTCGATCCGGTCAATTATGCGCCGGTTTCCCTGCACCGCAAGGCCGATGGAACCGTCGCCCGGTTTCCCCATCTGTTTCTCGACCGCGCCAAGCCCGGCCTGATCGCGGTGAATACCGGCGGGCGGAGATTCGTCGACGAGGCGAGTTCCTACCACAACTTCGTCAATCACATGCTCGACGGGGCTGCCGGCGGCACGGTTCCGGCCTGGCTGATCTGCGACGAGCGTTTCTTGCGGAAATACGGCATGGGCCTGGTACGGCCCGGGATCTATCCCCGAAAACCCTATCTCGACAGCGGCTATCTGCGGAAAGCCGCCACCGTCGAGGATCTGGCGAGATCCATCGGCGTTCCGCCGGAGGCGCTGGCGCAAACCGTTTCGCGGCACAACGGCTTTGCGAAAACGGGCGTGGATGAGGATTTCGGCAAGGGCTCCAATATCTACGACCGCTATCTGGGGGACGCGAATGTGGATCCGAACCCCTGTCTGGCGCCTATCGAGAACGCGCCCTTCTATGCCGTTCAGGTCTTCCCCGGGGATATCGGCACGACCGTCGGCCTGCGCACCGACGGCGCGGCCCGGGTGCTCGGCCGGAACGGCGATCCTGTCGCCGGGCTTTATGCCGTGGGCAATGACATGAATTCGGTGATGAGCGGCACCTACCCGGGATCCGGCATCACCCTCGGGCCGGCGCTGACCTTCGGCTATATCGCCGGGCGCGCGCTTGGCCTGCAATCCATAGTGCCGGAGGGGAAGGAGTGAAATGGCTTACATGATCTTCACGCAGGATTGCGCAGACGGGCCCGCGATCCGGGAAAAACACCGCGATGCGCATCTGGCCTATCTCGATGACAGGATGGACATCCTGATCGCCTCGGGCGCGCTTCAGGACGAAGAGGGGAAATCCATCGGCGCCTGTATCCTCATCGATGTGGATACGCTGGAAGAAGCGCGGGATTTCGCCACCCGGGATCCCTTCGCAACCGCCGGCCTGTTCAGGACGCTGACCATCCAGCGGTGGAACAGGTTCTATCTTCACGGACGCAAGGACAGGGGGCCGTTCAGGCCGCTTCCCCGGGATTGACGGGCATTCCGGCGCGGACCGGGCATTTCCGCCGGGTGAGTATACAAAAACAAGCGGGGGGGATATGGATTTCCAGATTGCGTTGATCCTGTTTCAGGACGGGATCACATCCGGCGCGATATACACGATGCTGGCCCTTGGCTTCGTGCTGATCTTCACGACGACGCGCATCATCTTTGCCTCCTACGGGGATCTCATCGCCTATGCGGCGCTGACGCTCCACGCGCTTCAGAACGGGCGCCTGCCGGGGACGGTATTTCTGGTGGCGGTCCTGGCGATCGTGGCGACGCTGGCAGAGGTCTACCGGCTTGCACGCGCGGGCGCGCCGCGGCGGATACCGGGGGCGCTCGTCCGATGGCTGGCCTTGCCGCTGGCCCCGGCGCTGCTTGGTTTTCTGCTGCAAGGGACGGATCTTCCCGCACCGGCCGAAATGGCGCTGACGGTGCTTCTGGTGCTGCCCATCGCGCCGCTGCTGTATCGCATCGTCTTTCAGCCGATCGCCACCGCATCCACCCTGACGCTGCTGATCGTCGCGCTGGTCCTGCACTATGTCATATCCGGGCTGGCGCTGATGTTCTTCGGGCCCGAGGGCGTGCGCACCGCCGCCTTCATCCGCGGGTCGGTGAATATCCTCGGGTTTCATATCCAGGCCCAGCTGATCGCGGTGCTGGCGGCCGCGGCGGTCCTTTCCGTCGGGCTCGCGCTGTTCTTCATGAAGACGATCCCGGGCAAGGCGCTGCGCGCCACCGCCTACAATCGCGACGGCGCGCGCCTCGTGGGCATTTCCACGGATCGCGCCGGCGGCATCGCCTTCATCCTTGGCGGGTTCATCGCGGCGATCGTCGGCATCCTCATCGGGTCCTCGGTGACGATCTACTACGATTCCGGCCTGATGATCGGGCTGAAGGGCTTCGTCGGCGCAGTGCTCGGCGGGTTCGTCAGCTATTCGATGGCGGCCATCGGCTCGATCCTCGTCGGCCTGACAGAGGCCTATGCCTCGTTCTTCGCCAGCGCCTTCAAGGAAATCATCGTCTTCCTTGCGATCATCCCGATCGTCCTTGTGCGCGTCTTCCTGTCCCGGACCCCGGTCGAGGAAGAGGAGGAGCATTGACCATGGCACATGATCTGCACGCCAATTCCGCCGCTGGCGGGGCATGGAAACGCAATGCTGCGATCTGTGTCGTGGCGGCGGCGCTGCTGGCGGTTCCGGCCCTTTTGGGCTCTTTCGCCGTCTCGCTGTTCAACCTGGTGGGAATATACGCCATCACCACCCTCGGCCTCACGCTGCTGACGGGATCGGGCGGCGTCACCTCGTTCGCCCAGGCCGCATTCATGGGGGTGGGGGCCTATACCTCCACCTATTTCAGCCTGCGCCTCGGGCTCGACCCTTGGCTGGGCCTGCTGGCGGCGCTGGCGTTGACCGGGCTTTGCGCTGCGATCATGGGCGCCGTCACATTGCATCTCGGCGGGCATTACCTGCCGATCACCACGCTGGCCTGGGCGGTGGCGCTGTTCATGGTCTTCGGCAACCTCACCGCGGTCGGCGGGCACAGCGGCATCGGCGACATTCCCCCGATCACGGTGTTCGGTTTCGCCCTGGATCGGCCGCACAAGGCGTTCTACCTGGTCTGGGGGGTGCTGATCCTGACGCTGTTCGGCGCAGCCAACCTGCTGTCCTCGCGCCAGGGCCGGGCGATCAGCGCGCTGCGGGGCGGGGCGGCACTGGCCGAAAGCCTGGGGATCAACGCCTTCCGGCTGCGGCTGGTCCTGTTCCTGCTGGCGGCCGAACTGGCCTGTGTCGCCGGGTGGATGTTCGCCCACACGCAGTCCTTCATCTCGCCCACCTCCTTCGATCTCAATCAAGGGATGCAGATCCTGCTGATGTCGGTGCTGGGCGGCGTCGGCAATATCCTGGGGGCGCTGGCGGGGGCCGCTGCCGTGACCTTCGGCAAGAATGCGATCCAGGATCTGGTGCCGATGCTGGGTCTCAACGCCGGCACATTCGAGATCGTCATCTTCGGCATCGCCTTCATCCTCATCATCCACAAGGCGCCGAAAGGCCTGTCGCCGGTGCTGGGCCGCTTCCTGCCCGCCGCGCCGCGCCCGCCGCTCGGCAAGGGCGGCGCCGACGGACTGCATTTCACCCGCACCGCGGCGCCGGGCGGAACAGAGGTCCTGCTGCAAGTAAAAAACCTGCAAAAGCGATACGGCGGGCTTGTCGCGGTGGATGACGTGTCCTTCGAGGTGCGGCCGGCGACCATCCACGCCATCATCGGACCGAATGGCGCAGGCAAGAGCACGACATTCGACCTCATCAGCGGGATGCAGGCGCCGACATCGGGCACCGTCCATTTCAACGGCAGGCAGATCACCGGAACACCCGCGCGCGGGCTGATCGCCAGGGGACTATCCCGCACGTTCCAGCACGTCAGGATCCGCCCGAACCACAGCCTGCTGGAAAACGTGATGATGGGGGCACATTGGCGGATGCGGACGGGCTTCGCCGCCGGGATCCTGCGGCTCGACCGGAAGGAGGAACGGGCCTTCGCCGGTATCGCCCATGCGGCATTGCGCGACGTGGGCCTCGATGCCGATCCCCATGCGAAGGCGGGCAACCTCGCCCTCGGCCCGCAGCGGTTGCTGGAAATCGCCCGCGCCCTCGCCTCGGATCCCAGGATGGTCATCCTGGACGAACCCGCCGCCGGGCTTCGCGCGCAGGAAAAACAGGCGCTTGCGGCACTGCTGCGGCGGATGCGGGAAGCCGGCGTGACCATTCTGCTGATCGAACACGACATGGATTTCGTGATGGGGCTCGCCGACCGCATCGTCGTGCTGGAATTCGGCCGGCTTCTGGCCACCGGCACCCCTGACGAGATCCGCAGCAACGAACGCGTGCAGGCCGCCTACCTGGGGGAGGATGTGTGATGGAACTGCTGAACGCATCCGGCATCAGCGTCAGCTATGGAAAGATCGGCGCGATCCGCGATGTTTCCATGCGGATCGTCGAAGGGCAGATCGTGACCATCGTCGGACCGAACGGCGCGGGGAAAAGCACCTTTCTCAAGGCGCTGATGGGCTGGCTTCCCTACCAGGGCAGCATGCGCTTCGCCGGCCGGCCCATCGACACGATGACGGTCCAGGACCGGGTATGCGAGGGCATGGTGCTGGTCCCCGAGACGCGGGAACTGTTTGCGCAGATGACCGTGGCGGACAACCTGTTGCTTGGCGGGTATATCCACCGGCGGCAGGGGCATGCCGCACTGGCGGCGGAACTCGACAGGATCTACGAGCTTTTCCCGCGCCTGCGCGAACGCATGCACCAGCAGGCCCGAACGCTTTCCGGTGGCGAGCGGCAGATGCTCGCCCTCGGCCGCGCGCTGATGGGCCGGCCGCGGCTTCTGATGCTCGACGAACCGAGCCTGGGGCTGGCGCCGCTGATCGTGCGCGAGATCTTCGAGATCATCGCGCGGCTGCGCAGCCTCAACGTCAGCATCCTTCTGGTAGAGCAGAACGCGCGCGCCGCTCTCCAGACGGCGGATTACGCCTATGTCCTGGAAACAGGAGAGGTGCCGCTGCACGGTCCCGCGGCCGAACTGCTGAAAGATCCGCGCATCGCCAACGTCTATCTCGGCTCGTCCGCGTCGTGATCCGCGCGCGGGCGGTTTTTCGTGCAACGTCCCCAGGGAGGAATGGACAATGCGTATCAAACTTGGTGTGGCCACAACGCTGGCGGCGGCGGGGTTCATGACCCTTTCGACCGCCGTGCAGGCCGATGTGTCAATCGGGATCGTGCATTCGCTGACGGGCTCGGCATCGGCGCAGGGGGTACCGCAGAAGCAGGCGATAGAACTTGCGCTGCCCGCCGAAATCGGCGGCGAGAAGGTCCGGGTCATCGTCATGGACGATGCCACCGACCCGACCATCGCCGCCCGCAACGCAACCAAGCTGATCGAGGACGACAAGGTCGACCTCATCATCGGCCCCACCATCACGCCAAGCGCGATTTCCATCGCGCAGGTGGCGACGGCGGCCCGGATCCCCTACCTGCCCGCCGCGCCGGTGAAGCTCGGCGATGCCCGCGACGAGTGGATCTTCAACGTGCCCCCGCCGCCGGAAAAATGGATCATTCCGGTGATCGCCGATTTCAAGAAACGCGGCGTCAAGACCGTCGGCTTCCTGGGCTTTTCCGACGCTTGGGGCGACATCACGCTGGCGGCGCTGAAACAGTATGCCGATGAAGGCGGCTACGAGATCGTCGCGGACGAACGCTATGCACGGGCCGACACCTCGGTGACGGGGCAGGTCCTGCGCCTGGTCTCGGCCAACCCGGACGCCATTTTCCTCGGCGTGTCGGGCGCACCGGGCGTTCTGGGCAATCTGGCGGTGAAGGAACGCTATCAGGGGCCGATCTTCAACAGCAACGGCGTATTCAACGCGACCTTCCTGACGCTTGGCGGCGCCGAACTGGAAGGCGTGCATGCCGTCATCGGCGCCATCGGCATCGCCGACCAACTGCCCGATTCCGAACCGCGCAAGGCTGTCGCGCTCGACTTCATCGCCAAATACAACGAAAAGCACGGCCCGGGGACGGCAGATGCGATTTCGGGCTTCGGCTATGATTCCGGCCTGATCGCGACCGCGGCGATCGAATCCGCGCTGACCAAGGCGAAACCCGGCACGCCGGAATTCCGCACCGCCGTGGTCGAGGGCCTTCGCGCCATCGACCGTCTGCCGGGCGCCCACAGCTTCTACACCTTCGCCGATCCGCGCTGGCCCTGGGGCGTGGGCGACGACGCCGCCTTCCTGGTGAAGGTCGAAGGCGGAAAGTGGACGCTGGCCGACTGATCACCCCATCCCCGCCCGCCGCCATGCCGTCCCGCACGGCATGGCGGACACGCAAGGAGACGCGCATGACCCAAGGCAACCCCGGCTTCCATGAACTGCGGATCTACAAGATCGAACCCGGCCGGCTTCAGGACATGGTGGGGCGGTTCCGGGGCGGATTGTCCTGGCTGTTTCCCCGCCACGGCGTGAATGTCGTGGGCGGCTGGTCCACCCTCGTGGGGCCCGAGAACGCGCATTTCGTCTATCTCATGCATTGGCAGAGCTTCGAGGAACGGATGGCGGCCTTCGCCGCCTTCGCGGCCGATCCCGACTGGCACCGCGTGCGCGCGGAAACCAATGCCGGATCGGAATTTCTGGAAGAGTTCGAGATCCACTTCCTCCACCCCTTCGTGTCGAACGGGCTGGAACGGGCATTGCCCTTCGACAGGGCCGGGGCGGTGCACGAACTGACCATCTACCCGGGAAAGACCGGGATGGCCGGGCCGATCCGGGCCCGTCTGAACGAACACGAACTGCCGCTGCGCGAACGGCAGGGCGCGCGGACCCTGGGGGCGTTCGATGCCCTGACCGGCCCGCGGCTGCCCACCGCCTTCAGCCTGGTGGAATGGCCGGATCTGGCCGCCTGGCAGCAGGCGCAGGCTGATCCGGCGGCGGAACGGGCGTTGATCGAACGGGTGGCCGCGGAAAAGGCGCAGCATGGCCGGCAGGCGCTCGGCCGCACGACCCGATATGTGCTTGCGCCGGTGCCTGTCGCCTGGGCGCCGCGCAGCCGCAGGTGAAACCACCAGACCACGACCCGCCGCGGCGTTGGGCGGCGGCGGCAACAGCAAGGAAAACATCATGCGTCTCGTATCCTTTCTGACCGGCGGGCAGCCGAGCTATGGCGTCGCCGAGGGCAACGGCCTGCGCGAGGCCGCGGCCGGCTTTCGCAGCCGCTATCCCGACCTGCGCGCGGTGCTGACCGCGAATGCGGTGGCCGAACTGGGCCGGTCTCTGGACCGCCGGTTCGGGATCGACGCGGTGACGCTGTTGCCGCCGGTGCCGAACCCCGACAAGATCCTCTGCGTCGGCCTGAACTATCTGTCGCACATCCGGGAAACCGGCCGCGAGGCGCCCCGCCATCCGTCGATCTTCGTCCGCTTTCCTTCGTCCGTGCGGGGGCATGGTGTGCCGCTGATCCGCCCCCGCGTCTCGGCGCAATTCGACTTCGAGGGCGAGCTGGCGGTGGTCATCGGCAGGCCGGGCCGCCGCATTGCCGCCGCGGATGCGATGGATCACGTCGCGGGCTACAGCGCCTTCAACGACGGCTCCATCCGCGATTTCCAGCGTCATACGACGCAGTTCTGGCCCGGGAAAAGCTTTGACGACAGCGGCTCCATGGGCCCCTGGCTTGTCACACGCGACGACCTGCCCGATCCCGCCGCGCAACATCTGCGCACGCTGCTGAACGGCGAGGTGATGCAATCCGCCCCGCTTTCCGATCTTGCATTCACCATCCCCGACATCATCGCCTACGTTTCGCAGGTGACCGAGCTTCTGCCCGGCGACATCATCGCCACCGGCACGCCGGGCGGCGTCGGCCTGTTCCGCGAACCGCCGGTCTTCATGCGGCCCGGGGACCGGATCGAGGTCGAAATCACCGGCATCGGCACCCTGTCGAACCCGGTTGCCGACGAGATCTAGGCCGGGTATCCGCGACAGGAACAGGAGGATAGGAGCCATGGCGGACACGCAGCGGAACCTTGGCGATACATCGATGGGCGACAGTCCGGCCGAAAAGGCCGTCTTTCGCCGCTATCGCGAAGCGGCCGCGGTCGGCCCGTGGAACACGACGATCGCCACGCTTCTTGCGCACCGTTCCGTGCGCGCCTATCTGCCCGCGCCGCTGCCCGAGGGGACGGTGGAAACCCTCGTCGCGGCGGCGTCCTCTGCGCCCACATCGTCGAACTTGCAGGCATGGAGCGTCGTGGCCGTCACAGACCCGGAACGCCGCGCCCGTCTTGCCGCGATTGCGGGGAATCAGCGGCACATTATCGATGCGCCGCTGATCCTCGTCTGGGTCGCCGATCTGTCCCGGGCGCAGCGCATCGGGGATGCCGCAGGCGTCCGCATGGAGGGGCTCGACTATACCGAAACCTTCCTGCTCGCCTCGATGGATGCGATGCTGGCGGCGCAAAACGCCCTCGTGGCGGCGGAATCGCTCGGGCTGGGAACCGTGTTCATCGGCGCGCTGCGCAACGACCCCGAGGCGGTGGCCGATCTGTTGCGCCTGCCGCCGCGGGCCTATGCGGTCGCGGGGCTGGTGGTGGGCCTGCCCGACCCCGCGGTGCAGACGGCGGTGAAGCCGCGGCTGCCGCAGTCGGCGGTTCTGCATCGGGAATGCTATGGCGCCGAAGACCCCGAAACGCTCCGCGCCCACGACCGCGCGACCGGGGCGTTCCGCGCGGAACAGGTGCTTTCCCGTCAAGGCTGGACCGATCTCGTCCTTTCCCGCCTACAGACGGCCCAGGGGCTGAGCGGCCGCCACGTCCTGAAATCCGTGCTTGGCCGGCTGGGTTTCCCGCTGCACTGACATACCGGAGGAAAGGCCCTTGCAGACCCTTGCGGCGCGGTCCAATGGTGGTGCGGTCATGACACGCCGCGGCGGGTTCCGCGCGGATACGGCGCGAGAGGAGGGTGCAACATGATCTCGGGCATGTCCGATCCCCCCTCCATCCGGCAATCCGCGCGGCGGGTCGGCCTGTCGGATCTGGTATACAACGACGTCAAGAACCGGCTGCTTGCAGGCGAATTCCGGGAACCGGATTCGATACCGATCGACAAGCTGGCGACCGAACTGTCGGTCAGCCGCCACCCCGTCATGGAGGCGCTGAAACGGCTGTCTGTCGAGGGGTTCATCACCATCCTGCCCCAGATCGGTTGCCGTGTAAGGCGCTATGAACCGTCCGAAATATCGGATTTCTTCCGGCTGTTCGCCGAAGGCGAGGCGCTGATCGCGGAACTTGCCGCCGAACGCGCGGACAAGACGAACATCGCCGCCATGTCGGAAATCTCTGCCCGGATCGGCCGGCTGCGGCAGGCCCGGGACAGTACCGCCGCCATCGGGCTGGAATACCGTTCCCTCAACCGCCAGCTTCATTTCGAGATGCGCCGGGCCGCCCGTTCCGTCCCCGTGGCCGAAATCGTCGAAAGCCTCGGCGACCGGAGCGATTTCTTCATCGCCGCGTCCCGCCAGCCGCTGTTCACCGACAGGCTGGCACGGGCGCATGACGAACACGAGGCAATCATCGCGGCGATAGAACGTAGGGATCCCGCGCGCGCCAGAGAGGTGATGCGCATCCACATCCTGCATATCGAGGAACGGTTGCGGACGACCTTCGCAGATCCGCCGCCATAACGCTTTCCGGCTGGCCCGGCGCCCGCCGCCTAGTGCGGTGCAAGCGGGGCAAACGGCCCGCGGTCCGGGCGGCCGTGCAGGTAGAACTGGCGCCAGCGCTGGATCACCAGCGTTTTGAACAGGCCGGCCTTGTAGAAGGGATCGTTGTGGACGAAGTCTTCGGCCTCTTCCCGGGTATCGACATTGATCAGGATGACCGCACCGATGGCGCGGGGCTCTTCGTTCAGCAGGCCGCCCGAGGCGATCAGGATTTCGACCCGTCCCTCCAGATAGGCAAGATGCGCATCGAGATGCTGCTTGCGGATCTCGGCGCCCTGTTCGACGTCCTGCGTGAAAATCATGTAAGGCATGTCTTTTTCCTCGTTTTCCTGTGATCCCTCCGCGCGGGCCGGTGTCGTCAGCCAGCGGGCGAATTGTGGGCGTGCCACATCAGGCCGCCCTTCTCGCGCGGAAAGCCGTAGCCGTGGATCATGACGAGATCGATGTCCTCCGGCCTGTCGGCGATGCCTTCGGCCAGGATCGCCCTGCCCTCCTCGGTCATGCGCGCGATCAGCCGGCGGGCGATCTCGTCTCGCGTCAGGGCCAGTCGCGGATGGCCAAGCCGGTGCGCCTCGGCGGCAAGGATATCCGCGGTTTCTGCGGACGGCGTGCGCCGGCCGTCCCGGCCGTAGTCATACCATCCGCGCCCCGCCTTGCGCCCTGTGCGCCCGGCCGCGACCAGATGCCCGATCGCCGCACTGGTATCGCCGGGGCCCGTACCATGAAGCCGCCGCCGCCGTGCCAGACCGATTTCGAGGCCCGAAAGATCCTGCGTCGCAAAGGGGCCGAGCGGCATGCCGAACCATTCCATCGCCGCGTCGATGTCCCACGGGGTCGCACCTTGCATCGTCAGCAGCTCCGCCGCATCGCGGAGACTGGCCAGGATGCGATTGCCGATGAACCCCTCGCATACACGGGCCAGCACCGGCATCTTGTCCATCTGCAGGGCTAGGGCAAAGCCCCGCCGGACCGCCGCCGGGGCCGAGATGCCGGTACGGATGACCTCGACCAGCGGCATGACATGGGCCGGGCTGAAGAAATGCAGCCCGATCAGGCGCGCGGGATCCCGCAGGCCCTGCCCTATCTGGCGGATGTCCATATAGGACGTGTTAGTGGCCAGCACCGCATCCGCCGGAAGCGCGGCTTCCAGTTCGGCCAGCACCCGCTGTTTCAGCCCCATGTCCTCGAACACCGCCTCGATGGCGATTTCCGCCGGGGGCAGGGTCGCCATGCCGATGTGATAGCCCATCCCGGCCAGGAAACCCTCGGCCTCGGCCCGGGTCGCCTTGCCGCGGCCGACCGCCTCGTCCGCGAGGCGGGCGAGCGTGGCTTCGGCACGGGCTGCGGCCTCTCCCCCGGTCTCTACCAGCGCCACCGCTATCCCGGCCCGGCGCAGGGCAAAGGCGATGCCCGCCCCCATGAGACCGCCGCCGACCACCACGGCAGTGTTCACCGGCGCTTCGCCCTGTGTATCCAGGGCCCGGCGGGCGACGCGTTCGGCGAAGAATACATGCCGCAAGGCCCGCGCCTCGGGCGTAATCCGCAGGGCATCGAACCGGGCGCGCTCGGCGTCGAGGCCAGCGGCGAAGCCGGTCGTCGCGGTTTCTTCGACCAGACGTATCGCTGCCTCGGGCGCCGCCTGCCGGCGATGACGGCGCGCCGCCGCCGCCCGTGCGGCCGCGACGGCGTCGGGCGCCGGTTCGGGATTGGGCGCCTGTGACAGACGGGGCCGCGGCGGGGGCGTGAGCGCCAGCGCCGCAGCCACCGCATCCTCGGCGATCCCGTCGATCACCCCCAGGCGTAGCGCCTCTGCCGCATCGAACATCTCGCCCAACCCGACGATCCCTGCCGCCGGTCCGATGCCGATCAGCCGCGGCAGGCGCTGTGTGCCCCCGGAGCCCGGCACGACGCCCAGTTTCACCTCCGGCAACGCCAGCCGGGCAGAGGGCGCAGCCACGCGCGCATCGCAGGCCAACGCGATCTTCCAATCCGCCCCCCAAGGCCAGCCCGTTCATGGCGCAGACCGTGAACATGGGCAGACCGTCGATCCGGGCGATCAACGCCGGCAGCTCGGGAGGATGCAGGGGGCCGCCGAATTCCCCGGCATCCGCACCGGCGACGAAACTGCGGCCCGCCCCGGTGATCACCAGACGCGCCGCGCCGGAAGCCGACGCATCGTCCAGCGCATCGTACAGATCGGCCCGCAATTCGGCCGTCAACAGATTGAGCGGCGGGTTGTCGATGGTCAGGATCAGCGCCTGCCCGACGGCCCTCAGGCTTGTCGTCATGGTTTCCTCCGGCGGCACCGGGCGGGCGCGTCCGTCCCCGATGCATGCCCGTTTCATGTCACAGACCGGGGCCAGCGGCAAGAACGTTCTGCAATGCGGTCCATTGTTCTGCAAAATATTGACCTTCATCCCTCCACCGGGCAGTAAGCGTCAACCCGACGCAAGGAGCACGTCATGGATCCTGAAACCCGCACCCTTCTTCTTGAAACCCTCCGGCGTTTCGTCCGCGATACACTCGTCCCGCTCGAGGCGCAGGTCGATGAGCAGGACGAGGTTCCCGAGGCCATCGTCGCCCAGATGCGCGAACTGGGCCTGTTCGGGCTGTCGATCCCCGAAGAATACGGTGGGCTCGGTCTCTCGATGTCCGACGAGGTTGCCGTCGCCGAGGAAATGGGACAGACCTCGCCCGCCTTCCGGTCGGTCTTCGGCACCAATGTCGGCATCGGATCGCAAGGCATCCTGATGGACGGCACGACCGAACAGAAATCCCGATGGCTGCCCCGCATCGCCAGCGGCGAGGTCATCTCGTCCTTCTGCCTGACCGAGCCCGACGTGGGCTCCGACGCCGGGGCGGTGCAGACCCGTGCGGTGCGCGACGGCGACAGCTACATCCTGACCGGGACCAAGCGTTTCATCACCAACGCCCCCCGGGCCGGGGTGCTGACCGTCATGGCCCGCACCGGCACGCCCGAGGACAGGGCCGCAGGCGTATCCGCCTTCATCGTGGACGCCCGTTCGCCGGGGATCAGCCTCGGCAGGCCCGACCGCAAGATGGGCCAGCGCGGGACCAAGACCTGCGACGCGATCTTCGACCACGTTCGGGTTCCGGCGGAAAACCTGATCGGCGGCAAGGAAGGCCAGGGCTTCCCCACCGCGATGAAGGTGCTGGACCGCGGCCGGCTGCATATCGCCGCCCTGTCCTGCGGCATCGCGGCGCGGCTGATCCGCGAGGCCGTTGCCTATGCCGCCGAACGGCGACAGTTCGGCAAGCCGATCGCCGAGCATCAGTTGATCCAGGCCATGCTCGCCGACAGCCGCACCGAATGGCTGGCGGCCCGGTCGATGGTGCGGGACACGGCGGCCCGCTACGACGCGGGCGAGGCCATCGCCACCGACGCCGCCTGCTGCAAGCTGTTCGCAACCGAAATGGTGGGCCGCGTTGCCGACCGTACCGTGCAGATCTTCGGCGGGGCCGGCTATATCGCCGACTACGGCATCGAACGGTTCTATCGCGACGTGCGCCTGCTGCGGCTTTACGAGGGCACCAGCCAGATCCAGCAACTGATCATCGCCCGCGACATGATCCGCGCCGCCGGATCGCAATAGGCGGGACAGGCCGGCCGCAAGCGCGGCCGGCCGCCCGGCGTTCAGACGGCCAGATAGCCGCCGTCCGCCACCAGCACCGTCCCGGTGACGAAGCGCGCCCAATCCGAGGCGAGGAACACGATCGGATCCGCGATGTCCTCAGGGTCGCCGATCCGACCAAGCGGCACCCGCTGCACCACCTGTTCCGTCCACACCGGATCGCGGCGCATGCGCGGCGCCGTCAGGTCGGTGCGGACAGTGCCGGGGCCCACGGCATTCACCCGGATCCCCTCGGGGCCAAGCTGCCGCGCCAGCGTCTGGGTCAACAGCTTCACCCCCGCCTTCGAGGCATTGTAGGAATAGCTGCCCTGCGGCGCCACGAAGGCCGCCACCGAGGACACGTTCACCACATTGCCCTTCGTCCTGCGCAGCGAGGGCAGGAAGGCGCGGGTGACAAGCATGACCGAGGTCAGGTTGACTTCGATCATCCGGTCCCACAGATCCATCAGCCCATCATCGTCCAAGGGCAGCTCCCCCGCGAAACCGGCGTTGTTGACCAGGATCGAGATGTCGCCATGCCGGCCCTCCACCGTCGCGGCAAGCGCCGCGATGGCGGCCCGGTCGGTGACGTCGAGCGGTTCGACCGACACCCGGTCGCCGGTGGGGTCGATGCTGCGGGCGGTTTCCCCGGCGGCCTCGACATTCTTGTCGGCGATGATCACGCGCGCACCCGCCGCAACCATCGCGCGGGCCGTCGCGGCACCGATGCCGCGGGCACCACCGGTAATCAGGGCAAGCCGCCCCTCAAGCAATTTCATCCGTCATCTCCTTACGGTCAGGACTCGTTCTCGCGTCATAGCCAGAACATGACGGTTGCAGCGAGGGCGACGGCGGAGAGGAAGACCTT
>NZ_JAVKPH010000035.1:0-31270 GCF_031432425.1 Ruixingdingia sedimenti
GATCGAGCGTGATCCGCGACGTCATCCCGGCCAAGGAAGTGCTCGACCGGCTGGTCAACGAAACCGTCGAAACCCTCGGCTCCATGAAAAGCCGCGTCGCATTCGGGTGACGATGGCCCTGTCCTGAAACCGCGACGCCCGGCCTTTGGCCGGGCGTCACCGTCTGGGGGCCTACTCGCTCCCGCGCCGGAAATCCGGCCTTCGCCTTTCCTGCAGGGCGGCAAGCCCCTCCTGCGCGCCGGGACTGCCGAAGCCGATCAGTTCCAGCGCCAGCGCGGTGTCGAAATGGGGCCCCGCCGCCCGCACCCAGTTGTTGAGCGCATGTTTCGTCCAGCGCAGCGCGGTGGGGGCGCCCCCGGCCAGCCGCGCCGCGGTGTCCAGCGCCTTCTGCTGCAACTCCGCCTCGTCGACGGCCAATGAGACGAGGCCGATCCGTTCTGCCTCGGCCCCCGTCAGCGGCTCGCACAGCATCAGGTGGTATTTCACCTTGGCGAGACTGCACAGCAGGGGCCAGA
This sequence comes from Ruixingdingia sedimenti, assembly GCF_031432425.1. Lineage (NCBI taxonomy): Bacteria > Pseudomonadati > Pseudomonadota > Alphaproteobacteria > Rhodobacterales > Paracoccaceae > Ruixingdingia > Ruixingdingia sedimenti. The sequence goes on from NZ_JAVKPH010000035.1 coordinate 516, forward strand.
TGAGCAGCGCGTGATCGCCGGGCACCACGCCGAGCCGCGTATGCCCGTCCAGCAGGCGCGCCGTTCTGGACGCGATGGAAATATCGGCCAGAAGCGCGGCCGCAAGCCCCCCGCCGACCGCCGGCCCCTGGATCGCCGAGACGATGGGCTTGGTGCAGTTCAGGATGTTGTGGACGAAATCGCGCACCTCGTGCCAGGCCTTCACGCGCGCCGCGTGGCTGCCCACCACCTCTTGCAGGAAGGTGAAATCCCCGCCGGCGGAAAAGGCGCGGCCCTCTGCATTCAGCAGCACGGACCGGACGCGCGCGTCCCTGTCCGCCTGCGGCCAGATGGCGGACAGTTCCGCATGCGCCGTCTTGTCCAGCGCATTGAGGGCCCCGGGCCGGTCGAGCGTTATGCACAAGACCCCCTCGACCGGCATTCCGACCCTGAAGGACCGGTATCTTTCGTAGCCGTCCAGCATCTGTTCCTGGTCCTTTCCCTGTCCCGAACGGGCCGCGGCCTATCCCACCGCGGTGGGGGCGGCGTCGAGCGGGCTGATCCGCAGCCGCGGGCCCGCCTTCATCACCTGTCCGGGAAGTTCCGCCCCGAGCAGCGATTCAAGCCGCAGCGCGACATCGCAGAGCGCGTCGAGGTCGATGCCGGTCTCGATGCCGCATTCATGCAGCATGTGGACGAGATCCCCGGTGCAGATGTTGCCGGTCGCGCGGGGCACGAAGGGGCAGCCGCCGATGCCCCCGACCGAGGATTCGAACTGCGCGACACCCGCCTGAAGCCCGGCAAGGACATTGGCGAGGCCAAGGCCGCGGGTGTTGTGGAAATGCAGGGCGATCTCGATATCCGGGATCGCCGCGCGCAGTGCCGCGCAGCGTTCGAACACCAGCGGCGGCGTGGCCATGCCCGTGGTGTCCCCCAGCATGATGCCGGTGATGCCGGCCTTGCGGTAGGCCCGCGCGACGGCGACGACATCCGCGACGGGCACATCGCCCTCGAACGGGCATCCGAAGGCCGTCGCGATGCCGCCGCGCAAGCCGACCCCGGCCGCCTGCGCGATCCCCGCCATTTCGGCGAGGGCGGCGAGGCGTTCGGCGCGCGAGGCGTTCATGTTCTTGCGGTTGTGGCTTTCCGAGGCCGAGACGAACAGCACCAGCCTGTCCGCCCCGGCGGCGATCGCGGCCTGGACGCCCCTGACGTTGGGGACGAGCGCGGCCAGCACCGCGCCGGTCCGCCGGTCCGCCCCGGCAAAGACCTCTGCCGCATCCCGAAGCTGCGGCACGGCGCGCGGCGGTACGAAGGAGGAAACCTCCAGCTCCGGTATGCCGGTGGCGATCAGGCCGTTGACGAGGGCGATCTTGTCGGCCGTCCCGACCCATTGCCGGACCGATTGCAGGCCGTCGCGCGCGCCCACCTCGACCACGCGGACCTTCGCGGGGAAATCCGGCGTCCTGCCGGTGCTGCGCCATTCGGGGACGGTCATGGGCCTCTCCGTATCTTCAGGCGGTTTCGGCCAGCCGTTCGCGCAGGGCGCGGCGGAACACCTTGCCGTCGGGCAGCCGGGGCAGGGCGTCGATGCTGATGACCCGGCGCGGCACCTTGTAGCTGGCAATCTGGCCGGTGCAGAAACGCTCCACCGCTTCCAGCGTGACCGTGGCGCCGGGCCCGGGCACGACGAAGGCGGCCGGGACCTCGCGCAGGCGGGGGTCCGGGGCGGCCACCACGGCGACCTCGGCCACGCCCTCCATGCGCAGCAGAAGATGCTCGATCTCTGCCGGCGAGACGCTTTCGCCCCCGACCTTGATCAGGTCCTTGTAGCGCCCGAGATAGCGCAGATGGCCATCCGGCCGCAGCAGGCCCATGTCGCCGGTATGCAGCCAGCCCGCGGCGTCGAGCGCCTCGGCCGTGGCCCCGGGCTGTTTGTAATAGCCCGTCATCAGCCCGTAATAGCGCACCAATATCTCGCCCGGCGCATCGGGCGGCAGGTCGCGGCCCGTGTCGGGGTCGAGGATCCGCAGCTCGACCCCCGGCATCGGCATCCCCGAGGCGCGCGCGCGCTGGTCGAGCGTCGCGCCCCCCGGCGTGGCGGTGACGGTGGTAGAGGTCTCGGTCAGGCCATAGCCGCTGCCGGTGGGGCAAAGGCGGCGGTTCACCTCTTCCACGATGCCGCTCAGGCTTTCGGGGCCGGCGGGGAAAAGCGCGAAACGCAGGCTGCCCAGATCGTATTCCGGGTGCCGGTCGCCGAAGGCGAGGATGTCGCGGTAATGCGTGTCGAAGCCGTGGAGGGTGGTCGCCTTTTCGCGGTCGACAAGGCGCACGACCTCTGCCGCGTCGAAACGGTCCAGCAGGACGATCCTGCCGCCGGTCAGGATGCTGTGGAACGTGAGGACGAGCAGGCCGAAGGAATGGAACAGCGGCAGGAAGTGGATATGCACGTCACTTTCCGCAAAGCCCTGCGCCGCCGTGCGGTCGAGGCCGAGGCGGATCACCCGATGGTTCAGCATCGCGCCCTTGGGCAGGCCGGTGGAACCCGAGGTCTGGCAGATCAGCGCCATGTCATCGGGGCTGACGGCCTGTGCGCGGCGGGCCACCTCGCCCTCGGGGGCAGCGTCGGCATGGCCCAGGAAATCGTCCCAGGACAGGGCGCCGGGCATGTCGCCCGGTTCGGCCAGGACGATGCGGCGCAGGGCGGGGAAATCCGCGACCGCCACCTTGCCCCCGGCGGCGGGGGTCGCGTCGAGCCCCAGAACCTCGCGGGCGAGCGCGGCCAGATCGGCCGGCCCGACCTGCGGCGTGAGGATCAGCACCGCGCAGTCGAGCTTGCGCAGGACATGTTCGACCTCGATCCGGCGATAGCGCGTGCTCATCGGCACCGCGACCGCGCCGATGCGGATGATGGCGAAGAAGAGGAAGATGAACTGCGGCTTGCTGCTCAGCCACAGCGCGACATGATCGCCCCGCCCGACGCCGATGCCGATCAGGGCGCGGGCCGCGCGCGCTATCTCGTCGTCCAGTTCGCGATAGGTCCAACGCCGGCCCTCGAAGACAAGCGCCTCGCGGTCGGGCCAGCGCCGGGCCGCCTCGGCGGGCATCAGGCCAATGGTCGGGTTCGGGGGCCAGTTGTCCACGTCTGTCATTCCTCCGGTCGTCATTGTCTCGGGTCCGTCCACGGGGGGCGCGGGGTCATTCCGGCTCGCCGGGCAGCGCCCCGGCGGCCTGCAACGCGTCCACCTCTGCCGGGGCAAGCCCCCAGTCGTGCAGCAGGTCCTTGCGGTACCTTCCGCGCCGGGGCGGCGGGTGCCGCACGGCGCCGGGGGTGCGGCTGAAGCCGGGCGCGACGCCGGGTTGCAGTACGCCGTCCATCTCGAACAGGATGTTGCGCGCCTGCAGATGCGGGTGCTGCCGGGTTTCGCCGATGGACAGGACGGGGGTGATGCAGGCCTCGGCGGCCTCCGGCATGGCGGCCCATTCGTCGCGGGTGCGGGTCCTGAAGGCCGCGGTGAACCGCGCGCGGATCAGGGGCCAGCCGGCACGGTCGAACTGGTCGGGCAGGCCGGCATCCTCCAGCCCCAGGACCTTCAGCGCGTTCCCGTAGAAGCGCCGCTCGCCGGTGCCGATCGCCACATGCTTTCCATCGCGGGTCTCGTAGACGTCGTACCAGGGCGCGCCGGTGTCGAGCCGGTTGGTCCCGCGCGCATCGCCCATCAGCCCGCCGGCCCGCAGCCCGTAGAATAGCGTCATCAGCGAGGACGCCCCGTCGACCATCGCCGCGTCGATCACCTGCCCCCTGCCGGAACGGTGGCTTTCGAGGATCGCGCTGACCAGCCCGAAGGCGAGGTAGAGCGACCCGCCGCCGAAATCCGCCACCAGATTGAGCGGTACCGCCGGCGGCTGGCCGGCGCGGCCGATCGCATGCAGGACACCGCTCAGCGCGATATAGTTGATGTCATAGCCGGGCGCCCTGGCCAGCGGGCCGGTCTGGCCCCATCCGGTCATGCGGCCGTAGACCAGCCGCGGGTTCGCCGCCATGCAGTCCCGGGGACCAAGGCCCAACCGTTCCGCCACGCCGGGGCGAAAGCCCTCGATCAGCGCATCGGCCCGTTCCACCATGCGCAGCACGGCGCGGACGGATTCCGGTTTCTTCAGGTCCAGCGGCACGGCGCGCCGCCCGCGGGTCAGCAGGTCGAACCGGGCCTCCATCTCCATCTCGTCGCCGCCCTCGTAGCCATGGAGGCGGTCGATGCGGATGATGTCGGCGCCCAGTTCCGACAAAAGCATGCCGCAGAAGAGCGTCGGCCCGATGCCGCCCAGTTCGACGATCCTGATGCCGGACAGGGGGCCCCTTGCGGCTTCGGCGGCGGCTTCGGACATGTCGGATCCCTTTGTCATGGTTTTCCTGCCACCGGCGGCAACCCGCCCGCGATGCGCAGGGCCCCGGGCAGCCGGAGCCCTGCGGGATGCGCCTACCGGCCGGTTCCGGCGGCTTTCCAGGCTTCCAGAACCTCGGTCCCCTTGCGCCCGGTGGCGTCCATCTGCGCCGCCCAGTCCGCCGCGACGCCCTCGATGCGGTCCAGCCATGCGGCCTGATCCGCGGGCGGAAGCGTGGTGGAAACCACCCCGTGGTCGCGCACCAGCAACTCGCGGCTTTCCCTGTCGAAATTGTCCAGCCACTGGCACAGGTCGCGCTGCGTCGTCGCCGCCGCGGCTGTCATGATCTCGCGCACGTCCTCCGGCAACGCTTCCCACTTCTTGGCCGACATGCCGACATAGAAGCTGCCGGAGCCGAAATTCAGGCCATCCAGCGAATAGTTCATCTTCTCTTCCAGCTTGTATTGCATGGTGGAGTTCACCGGATAGACCGCACCGTCCACCGTGCCGCGCGACAGGGCGTCATAGAGTTCTGGGACCGGAATGCTGATGGGAATGGCGCCGAGCGCCCGCGTCGCCGCGACAAGGCCGATGCCGTTGGCGAGGATCTTCAGCCCCTTCGCGGTTTCCAGATTCTCGACCTTCTTGGTGGTGGTCAGCATGCTGTAGGGCGGCGAGGTGCTGACGAACAGGATATGCAGGCCCATGGGCTTGTATTCGAATTCGTCCAGCGTCGCGCCGGGCTTGGCCAGTTCCCAGTACCGGGCCGAGCCCTCGCAGGCACTGGAATAGAACCCCGGCAGTTCGTTGATCGAGGTCAGCGGGAACCTGTCGGGGGCGTACATCGTGATGGTGAGGGCGATGTCCGCGAGGTTGGAGGTGATGATGCTGTAATAGTCCCGCCCGAGCTGGTTCGCCGGATAGACCTCGAACCTGACCTTCCCCCCGGTCTTTTCCGTCACCTCTTCGGTGAAATGCTTGAGGCCGTGTTCCCACATGAAATGCGTCGCGGGAAGGGGATGGGCGAGCTTGAGCGTGATGTCCTCCGACGCAAGCGCCTGTGCGGGCAGCAGCGACGCGCAGAGCATGGCCACCGGCAACATGCGCAATGGTGTCGAACGTTCAGATGTCATGAGGTCCTCCCGGTTGTGGTGATGATGTCGATTGCGGTGTGCCCGTGGCTGTTGCCGTTGCGGGCGGAAGGTGCGTGGCCCCGTTCTGCGTCTGCGTGTTCCCCCGCGGTGGTTACGCCTGCCGGACCGGCCTAATGCAGGGTCAGCCCGCCCGTCGGGCTGACGACGGTGCCGGTCAGGTACCGGGAGTCACCCGAGGCGAAAAAGCCCACCACGTCGCCGATCTCTTCGGCCGATGCGACGCCGAAGGGCGCGCGCGCGATGATCTTTTCGTATTGCCCGCGGTGATGGTCGGACACCCCGCCCTCGGTGTTGAAGGCCGCGTCCCAGGACGGTGTGTCGCGGACCAGCGTGACGCAGACGCAGTTGACGCGGATCCTGTCGCGGGCCAGTTCCTTCGACAGCAGCTTGCTGGCCTGGATGAGACCGGCAGAAAAGGTGGCGACGGCGGTCTGGCCCGGCGTGGGCGCGCGCCCGCCCTCCGTCGTGATGAAGACGACGCTGCCGCCGCCGCGATCGCGCAGATGCGGGATGGCCGCCTGCACGACCAGCAGCTTGCCGAGGACCGACTTTGCGATGAAGGCGGCGGCACGCTCGAGGTCGATGTCGGGGAAGGGCCCGCGCACCTTGGGCGAACGCGCCTCGTCATCGCTGCCGCCCGCATTGGCCACCACGATGTCGACCCCGCCAAGCCGGCGCACCGTTTCCGCCATGGCCGCGTCCATGTCGGCCCGCGACCGGACATCGCCGGCCACGAAACAGGCCCTGCGGCCCATGGCCTTAATCTCTGCGACGACGGCGGCGCCCTTTGCCGGGTCGCGCCCGTTGACGGCGATATCCGCGCCGCGGGCCGCCAGCCGCAGCGCGATGCCGCGCCCGATGCCCCCCGTGCCCCCGGTCACGAACGCCACCTTTCCCCTGAGATCGCTCACACCCTGTCCGCCCTGTTTCTGGAAGCCGTGGCGGAAGGGTAGAGGTTGCGCCATTGTTGCAGAAGGTGCTACTTGATGCATAGCGTGTGAAGCAGAACTGAACAGTGAGACGGAACCTCGACAGCCTGGCCGCCTTCGCCGTGGTCGCGAAGGAACGGAGCTTCACCCGAAGCGCCGCCGGGATGGGCGTGTCGAAATCGGCCCTGAGCCAGACCATCCGCAAGCTTGAGGAAGAGCTTGGCGTCCGTCTGCTGACACGGACGACCCGGGGCGTCGGGTTGACCGAGGCGGGGCGGAACCTTCTCCAGACGGTTGCGCCCTGTCTGGAAGAGATCGAGACGAAGGTGACGACGATCATGGAACTGCGGGAAAAGCCCGCGGGCACGCTGCGCCTGTCTGCCGGCGAGCCCGCCGTGCATTCCATCGTCTATCCGGTGCTCAGGAAGCTTCTGCCCCAGTATCCCGACATCCGGATAGAAATCACCACCGACTACGGGCTGAACGACATCGTGACCGGCGGATACGATGGCGGCATCCGTCTGGGAAAGCTGATTTCGCGCGACATGATCGCCGTGCCCATCGGGCCGGACATCCGTATGGCGGTCGTCGGTTCGCCGGACTATTTCGGCAGGCATCCGATCCCCGAAACCCCGCAGGATCTGACGCTGCACAACTGCATCCAGCTGCGCTATCCTAGCCCGACGGGAATGTTCATCTGGGCCTTCGGCCGGGGGGCCGAGAGGCTGGAGCTTCGCGTCGAGGGGCAGATCGTCGTGAACAGCACCGCCCTGCGGATGGCCGCGGCGATCGACGGCCTCGGCGTGGCCTACATGCCGGAAGACCAGGCCATACCCGAGGTTGCCGCGGGCCGGCTCGTCCGGGTGCTGGAGAACTGGTGCCCCCTGGGGGCGGGATGGCACCTCTATTACCCGAGCCGCCGCAACCCCTCGGCGGCCTTCGGCCTGTTCGTCAATGCGCTGCGCTATCGCGGCGGGCAGCAGGGCGGCCCGGCCTGAGGGCGGGCCGGGGGGCTTGGTCACGGCGCCGCCGCATAGTATATGCCCCCGATGCTGGCGGCGCATGCCCCGAGGCGCCGGGAAGATGATGGAAATGGATATAGATCAGGCATACAGGCTGTCCGTCGCCCCGATGATGGATAAGGTGGATTGTTGATGTAAATCAAATGCTTGATGGGTCATATGTGCAGTATTTGCACACGAGTTTTCGTGCTTTGTTTCCTTCTCATTCGCGCGATACGTCGCGATTCAGCCGCCGTAGCCGCGATCTTCATGCAACCCGCGCAGGCTGAATGAATTTCGTCTGAATGGAGTGTCCGTCCCGCCATTAGGTTGGACCGATTGTCACTGCCGATATGGCTTGCCGATCCATGATCACCAACTGGGGCTTGTCTGGAAATTCCCGACTTCGGTCGCCCGGTCACCCGACCAGAATGGCCGTCATCGTCCGGACATGGGCGTCGATGCGCTCCAGGACCGCGCCGGGTACGACGGCGCGTTCGGGCAGATCCCACCAATGCGCGTCGACCGCCTGAACGGTTTCGGCAACCGCCTTCAAAACGGCGGGTTCGGGGAGCTTGGCGCGGTTAGCGAAAGTCTTCCAGCGCGCCGAGGTCAGTGTTTTGAAGGCGCGCTCGCCGCCGAGCGATAGGGCTAGGTCGTCCGCAGGAAGATAAGGGATGGTCGAGAGCAGGTCGTAGACGGGCGCGAGGGCAGGGGCGTTGCCGTCCCCGGGGTAGATCAGCGACCAGTTTTTCAGGTGCATGTCGCCGTTGCCCATGATCACCGAGAGCGCAAGACGCCGGACGAACTCCAGCGCCGCCAACGGAGAAATGGCGATGCTGAGCGCTGATGCGATGTCGTGATAGGCTGCACCTTCGTATTTGCGCGCGGGAGGAATGCCGAACACCTGGGCGAAATCCTCGATATGGATGCGCTGGCCGCCCGGCCCGCGATCGAAGCGGCGCAGCAGCAGGACCCGCCCCTCGGTCATGGTCTCGAATTCCGCCGGGATGCCGTCGAACTGGTCGCGGGTGACAAGCTCGCGCTCGGGCACCTCCATGCCGATCGCTTCGGCCAGTGCGAGGTTGGCAAATTCGTTCTCCGACACCGCCGGAAACGCCGTGGAGGGGAACTTGGCGATATATTGTCCGTCGCCGTCGCCGAGCGGCACGGTCAGCCCGCCGCCCTTGCCGGTATTCTTCATCACCGAGAGCTTCATCTGGACGCCGGCCAGAGAGAAACGAGCTTTCGGCGCCGTCTGCGTGGGCTTCGCCGGGGCCAGGACAGGGCCGTCGCCCGGAAGGGCGCGCACCGCGCCGGGCAGATCGGCCCCGAGCGCTGCGAGCAGGTCGAAGTCATTGCCGGGACGGACGCGCCCGGCGTGATGCTTCTCCATCGCGTCGCGCAGCTTGTCCTCGGGAAGCAGGTTGGCGAAGAAGGCCGGCAGGGCACCTGCGATCGGCCGTGGATCCTTGCGCAGCCCGCCATTCGCCGCCCGGAAGGAGAGACTGAGGATGGGGTATCCACCTGTCGCACGATAGGCAGCATCGAAGCTGAAAGCGTTGAAATCGCCCGGGGTTCGGACGATGGTGCCGATCTTGTACTGGTTCAGGAAAATGTCGAGAGCCTGAACGTTGGCGGCAGTGCGTTCAGCGCTCATCGGCAGGCTCCGGCTGGGGGGCGAAGGCCGGAGCATCCTCCCCGGCCTCGGGGCTGAGCAAGGTGTTGACTGCTGGCACCAGGAATTGCGGGATCAACATCATCTCGAGCCCGAGCGCGCGCGCAACATTCATCAGAGTAGTGGCGCGCGCGGCGGCAGCGCCCGTCTCGATGTCGCGGTAGCGCGGGCGGGAAATGCCAGCCAACTCGGCGACCTGTTCCTGGGTCAACCCGGCGGCCAGCCGCGCCCGGCGAAGCTGTGCGCCGATCGTGTGAAGAGAGGTTGTTTCGGGCACCAAGGATACCTTTGCGATTCATGTGATCGTTATTGATCTGAAAACATATCATCATCCCGATAAAACAGCAAGAATATGATCTGTACCCATATCTTCATGTTGTCTGAAGATACGTATAGGTAACATTGATGTGGGAGCCAAGGAACGACGGCAAGACGCGCAATCCGGTCGCACATAAGGAGCGTATCTGATGGGGGGCGGCCTTCAGACGTAGGCGACGATCTGTTTTACGATGGGATGCATCCAGGCGGGCACAGAGGCGATGCCAGAAATCTGAACAGCCGGGCGGAGTGGACATCAGGCCCTTGCCAGCGCCTTGAGGGCCGAGCCCTCTGCGCTCACCGACCAGAAGGCTTTGGCTTGGGCTGATGCAGGCGTCGGCTGGTGTTCTTGCGGAAGGTGTTGCGCAGATCCTTGTTGATCAGGTCGATGTCGAACCAGTCCGGATCGAAATGCCCGCCGGCCCAGCGAAGGTTGGAGCTGTGGTCCTCATGGTTCGTATCGCGGATGGTCTTGAGGAAATCGGCATAGGACCAGGGGCCGCCGACATCTTCGGGTGGCCGGGCTCGGGCCCCTTCGGTGCATTCTGCATGGCGGGGCAGGGGATCGAGGGATAGCCACTCCTCGATCCGGATCACATGGGTCCAGTCATCGCCAAAGTCGTAGAGGTAAGTGAAGGTCAGATCCTGGCCGGTGAAATCCGTCAGCCTGACCCCGGTGTAGTCGAAGGTCTGCGGGCCCCCGAAACCATCCTCAAGCTGATCGGGGTCGCCATAGCGCAGCCCGCCGATCCGGAACTCATGCAGATGGCTGTCGGTCCAGCTGAACGCGGCCTGCAGCACCAGATGCAGCCTGTCGAGCGTCCAGTCCGACGGCACGACAAGTCGCCGCCAGATCGGCGGGTCAATCTCCGCCAGAGAGACATGCAGGCGGACGGCATTCGCGGGCTGGTACAAGGCAGGTCCCCCGGTCAGATCGCAAAATCCTCGAGCGATTTTCCCGAAGCCAGCGCCTCGGCGATCCATGCCGGTTTGCGCCCACGGCCGGACCAGGTGATTTCGGCGTTTTCCGGATGGCGGTACTTGGGCGCAGACGCCGCGCGTTTCCGGGTGGGAGCGGCTTCCGCAAGCTCGTCGAAACTGAAACCGAGTTCGCGGGCCAAGTCGTCAACCTTGGCGCGGGCCTCGGCCTTGCGACGGGCCTCGAAACTGGCGATGGCTTTCGCCACACTCGTTTGCAACTGCTTCAGCTCGGGGAGCGACAAAGCGTTAAGATCGATATCGGTCATCTGGTCCTCATTTATTGCCCGTTGGCTTTGAGCCAGAGCTCGCGGGAAGGAAGGCGTCTGGCGCTGGAAAGCATGCACCGCGATTGCGTGTCAGATAAGCGCAGATATCCTGGGGATTACAACACGTCGGGGATTGGCGGCTCGCGGTTGGTGGCTTTTGCCTTTTTATGCCTGACGCGGCAGCATGTGAGGATTGTCTGGGGGAAAGCCTTCCCCTTGGTCGGCACTGGCGTTGCCGACGCACCCCCATCAGCGGGGAGGCCCCGCAACGCCCCCTGAGAGTGAAAGTGCGGGCGGGTTTTCCGTGACGGGTTGAGGGCTGGAGGAGAGGCCTCTGGCGCCCGTCGCGGAGATCATTCCGATGGCCAGAGAGCATCGCGCGGCCCGCAAGAGCGGTCCGCGCACGAACCTTTATGACGACATCACCGACAAGATCATCGCCGAGCTGGAGGACGGCCGGCTGCCATGGGTCCAGCCCTGGGGGACGGCGGCGGCGCAGGCGCCGCTCGCCGTGCCGCGCAACGCCAGCACGGGTCGGCAGTATTCCGGGATCAATGTCCTGATCCTCTGGGGCGCCGTCATTCAGCAGGGCTATCCAACCCAGCATTGGCTGACCTTCCGCCAGGCGCTGTCGCTCGGCGGTAATGTCCGCAAGGGCGAGCGGGGCACGACCGTCGTCTATGCCGACCGCTTCACGCCTGACGACGAGAAGCGCCGTGCTCGGGAGACCGGGGAGGACGCAAACAGCATCCCGTTTCTGAAGCGCTTTACCGTGTTCAACGCGGCGCAATGCGAGGGTCTGCCCGACGACATCGCCGTCGAGGCACCGCCACCGCCGCTCGGGCTGATCGAGCCGCGGGTCGAGGCATTGATCGCGGCGACCGGCATCGACTTCCGGATCGGTGGCAACCGCGCCTTTTATGTTCCCGCGCTCGATTATGTGCAGGTGCCACCTCCGCAGGCCTATTTCGAGCCGATCAACTGGCACCGCACCGCCCTGCACGAGATGGGGCACGCGACAGGACATGCCTCACGGTTGGGGCGGGACTTCTCGGGTGGTTTCGGCACGAAGAAATACGCCTTCGAGGAACTGATCGCCGAGATTTCGAGCGCGTTCTGCTGCGCCTCACTCGGGATCGTCCCGACGGTGCGCCACGCCGATTACGTGGGCGCGTGGCTGGAGGTGATGCGCGAGGATTCCCGCGCGATCGTCCGCGCCGCCTCGCAGGCCAGCAAGGCGGCCGACTGGCTGCTGGCCCATCTGCCCGACGACAGCACCGATGTTGATCGGCAAACCTCGACGGAAGGGAGGGCCGCGGCATGATCCTCCTGACCGACACACAGCGTGACCGTTTGCTGGCGAATGGCCGCGATCGCGATCAGGATCATATTCCGGTCGTGAAGTTCTTCAATCCCTTTGGCGCCGGTGTCTGGCTTGCGACCGAGCTTGACGAGGACGGCGACATCATGTTTGGCCTGGCCGACATTGGCTACCCGGAGCTTGGCTCCTGGAGCCTCAACGAACTGCGCTCCATTCGGCTGCCCTTCGGCATGGGCATCGAGCGGGATCTGCTGTTCACGGGGGACTTCCCGATCTCGGTCTGGGCCGAGGCCGCCCGCGAAACCGGCAGCATTCGCGATGCCGAGCGGCTGCTTTATCGCTCGGGCCGCCTGCCAGGCGGGAAACATCCCGATATGGAGCCCCCGCGTTCCTGAGGTCCACGCTCTGCAGCTTTCGCGCCGCTCACTTCGCAGGAAGAGGGCGGCGCTTCTCCTTGTGACGCGGTGAAAGTTCGGCGCCCGGCCGGCTGCCCGTCGGGGAACAGCACCATGATACGAAACATGAGAACACCCGCCGTCGAACCGCAGAGACTCCGCTTCTCTGCCCAGGAGCAGGCCGTAGTCTATGAGGCCCGGCAGATCCTGCTGCGTCACCTCAACCAGAACCCTGTCCTGACGTCCTGGCAAGCAGTGCTCGACTACTGTGCTCTCACCATCAGGGGCGATGTGGAGCGCTTCCATGTCCTCTATCTCGACCGCAGGAACCGGCTGATCTCCGACGAGTGCCTCGCCACCGGCACGGTCGATCATGTCCCGGTCTATCCCCGGGAGGTGCTGCGGCGCTGCCTGGCGCTCAATGCCTCGGCGCTGATCATCGTCCACAATCATCCGGCCGGCGATCCCGAGCCCTCAGCCGCCGACCTCGCGATGACGAAAGAAATCCGGAACGCCTGTGCGTCTCTGGGGGTAGTGCTGCACGACCACATCATCACCGGTGCTGGCCGGGAGACCAGCCTGCGTGCCCGCGGCGAGCTCTGATGGGTCTGCGCGTTCATCCCCGGCTCGGCCTAGAGAGGGAAAGGAGGGTGGGGGTTTCGTGACGGGCTGGTTGCCGGAGAGAGAGGCTCCCCGGCGTCCGTCATGGAGACCCTGACATGGCCACTGCCACGCAGAAGATCACCCTGTCGTCCTCGCGCGACATCCCTTTCAACAAGCTGGTGCTCAGCCAGTCCAATGTCCGGCGCGTGAAAGCCGGCATCTCGGTCGAGGAGCTGGCCGAGTCCATCGCCCGCCGCGGGCTGATCCAGTCCCTGCATGTCCGCCCCGAGCTCGACGCCGAAGGGCAGGAAACCGGCCTCTTCGAAGTGCCGGCTGGCGGCCGCCGCTATCGTGCGCTGGAACTCTTGGTCAAGCAGAAGCGCCTCAACAAGACCGCGCCGGTGCCCTGTATCGTCTCGGATGCCGGAAACGATATCCTGATCGACGAGGTGTCGCTGGCCGAGAATATCGAGCGCGCGCCGCTGCATCCGCTCGACCAGTTCCGCGCCTTCCAGGTCCTTCGTGAGAAGGGCATGAGCGAGGAGGAAATCGCCGCCGCCTTCTTCGTCGACGCCAAAGTCGTGAAGCAGCGCCTGCGCCTGGTCTCGGTCTCGCCTGCGCTGCTCGAGACCTATGCCGAGGACGGCATGTCGCTGGAGCAGCTCATGGCCTTCACGATTTCCGACGACCATGCCCGGCAGGAACAGGTCTGGGAGGCGATCAAGGATGGCTGGCAGAAGGAGCCTTACACGATCCGACGCATGCTGACCGAGACCACGGTGCGCGCTTCCGACAAGCGGGCTCTCTTCGTCGGCATCGAGGCCTATGAGGCGGCGGGCGGCTATATGCTGCGCGATCTCTTCCAGCAGGACGATGGCGGCTGGCTGCAGGACCCCGTGCTGCTCGACCGGTTGGCGGGCGAGAAACTGAAGGCCGAGGCGGAGACCATCGCCGCCGAGGGCTGGAAGTGGATCGAGGTCGCCGTGGACTTCCCCTATGGCCATACCAGCGGCATGCGCCGTCTGGCCGGTACCACCATCGACCTGACCGACGAGGAGCGTGCCGAGCGTGAGAAGCTGCGGGACGAGTTCGACGCGCTGGAAGCGGAATATGCCCAGGCCGACGAGTTCCCCGACGAGGTTGATGCCCGCCTCGCCGAGATCGAGGAGGCGCTGGAGGCCTTCGAGGCCCGGCCGATGCGCTATGACGCCGATCAGATGGCCCGTGCCGGTGTCTTCGTCAGCATTCGCCACGACGGCCAGCTCGCCGTCGAGCGCGGCTATGTCCGTGCTGACGACGAGACGGTGGAAGGTCAGGAAGGGCAGGGTGCCGATGGGTGTTCTCCCGAGGGCGGCGAGTCCGGTGGTGTGCAGCGCTCGGTCATCATGGTGGGTGGCACGGCGACGGAATCCGAGGAGGACGATGAGGTCGAGACCATCCGGCCTCTGCCCGATCGCCTCGTCAGCGAGCTGACCGCGCATCGCACGCTGGCGCTCCGCGATGCCGTGGCGGCCAACCCGCATGTCGCGATGACGGCGCTGCTGCATCGGCTGGTCACCGATTGCTTCCTGCCGCACTCCACAAGGGGGTGCCTGGAGGCCCATGTCCGGGAGGTTCACTTCCCGGCGCAAGCCGACGACCTCGGCGAAAGCGTCTCGGCGCGCGCCATCGCCGAGCGGCACGAACGCTGGGGCGATCACATCCCGGCTGACGATGCCGCGCTCTGGGGCTGGCTCTCCGATCAGGACGACGACACCCGCATGGAGTTGCTCGCCCATTGCATCAGCTTCGGCGTCAACGCCTTGCACGAGAAGCCCAACCCCTATGGCGGCATGGGCGTCAGCCAGCACGGGCTCGATGTGCGCCTGTCCCAGGCCGACCGGCTGGCGCGGGCAACGGGCCTCGACATGGTGGCGGTGGGCTGGCGGCCGACCGTCGGCAACTATCTCGGCCGCGTGACCAAGCCGCGGATCATCGAGGCGGTGCGCGAAGGCGCCGGCGAACGGGCGGCGCAGCTCATCGACCATCTGAAGAAGGGCGATATGGCCAAGGAGGCCGAGCGCCTGCTGGCTGAAACCGGCTGGCTTCCGGAGCCGCTGCGCATGGTAGATCGTGATGCCGATATCGCTATGGATGCCGGGGGCGACACAGAGGCGGATGATCTGCCTGAATTCCTTGTCGGCGATGGCGAGGATGAAGACGCCACGGAGGACGAGGAGCAGTCCATGGTCGCCGCCGAATGATGCTCAGGCGGGGTGGCCTTTGCTGCCCCGCCACATCCCTTCCGTTTCCGCAACTTGCCCGGTCCCCGTGACCGGGCTTTTCCTTTGGAGTAACCCGATGCCCGCGACGATCGATATCGACCGGATATTCCGTGAGAACCGCGCCAGTCCGCCATCCGAACGCACGCTGCCCTGGGAGGAAACCTGCGACGGCATCACGGTGGTGGTGGAGCCGAAGCCGCATTGGGCGGACGACATGCGCGCCTTCCGTCTCGAAGCCCGCGAATATTGCCGCTACGCCGATTGGACCGCGAACGGCGGTCATGCCCGGTTCGACGGTCACATCGACACCAGCGGTGACGACTTGATGATGAGAGCGCGCGCGATGATCGCCCGCGAGATTGCCGATGGACTCTGGGACTGAAGGCCTGTTCACGTCCGACGATAGCCGCCACCGTCTTCCTGTCATCGGCCTGTATGGCTCCGGTTCCAGCTTCACGACAGTGCCGCTCATCATGTTCGGCATCGGTGTCTGCCCCCGTCCTCGAACACATTCCTGCTGCCAACGTGGCGGCAAGGGCCAGCCGGGCGAAACATCTGCAACGGGTATCCGGCGCCTGTCGGATGCAAGACACCACCCACACTTCCATTCGCTAACCTTGGTCTGATCCGTCTCTTTGACATTCAACCCCCGAGGGGTCGGCTTACGCACGCGTGCCGCCCTCGGGGATTCGGAAAAGTCCGAACGCCCGAGGGTGAGTGCAGATCCGGTCAGACACGTCGGGCGCCTGTCGCGCGGGGGATGGTCCCCCGCCTCCAGTGACAGGAGCCAATCCCGATGTCCTATGCAGATGCCACCGCTTTCGCCGCCAGCCTCGCCGCCACGCTGATGGTCGTAGTCGTCGTGTTCCAGGCTGGGGACGGAACCCACGGCGCCATGCCCGCCGACGAGTTCGACGGCGATGAGGACATGGTGAAGCTGGAACTGGATCCATGGGAGTAAGGCGCGAAAGCGCCTCACCCCAAACGGCCCGAGCGCGGAGACCCGCGCTTCGGGCCTTCAGTGCCTCTCGATGGTCCCCCATCGTCGGCAGCGGAACCGGGAACAAGCCCGGTCAGAGAGGAAGAGTGCGGGCCTTTCGGCCGTGACGGGTTGAGGGCTGGAGAGAGAGGCTCGCCGGCGCCCGTCATGGAGTGATCCCGATGACCTTTGCCCGTTCCGAAACCTTCCGCTCCATCGGCCAGATTCTGGCGGCTGATGTTCTGCCCGCGCTGTATCGGTCGCAAAAGCTGCCGCTGCGCATCTCTTGCCTCGGCGTCGCCAGCTATGACGCCAGTGACGCGGCGAAAATCTTTGATCGCGTGATCCCGCTTGGGGAATGCCTGTCACCGGAGGAGGCCATCCAGGCCGCAGCCTTGCGCCTGTCGCGCGGTGATATTTGCACGGGGCCGAATAGCTTTCCGTATTTCCAGCCGCGCATCATGCTCATTCAGGACCGCGATCAGCGCCTGGTCCTCGCCGGCGAAATCCGCGCCGGCATTATCCTCTGGCAGCAGCCGGTCGCATCCGATGCCGAGGCACGCAGGATTGTGACCGAGGCCAGCCGACTGCGCGGTATGGCATTCCGAGCCTCGGAGCCCGGGGATGCGAGACGGCTGCGTTACCGCGCCGCTGCGCTGGAGGCACGGTTGGTTGATCCCTTCTGGCGCGAGACCGCGGCCGATTTGCTCCGCCTGCCACAGGCCGCCTGAGCTTCACCCTTTCCATCCCATTCGGCCCGGTGTCACGCCGGGCCATGTCATGCCCGGAGACCATCATGGCCGACTATTTCACCCATTTCTCCTGCCTGCTCGATGTGGGCACCCCCGAGCAGGCCGCCCGTGCGCTCGATCTCTACAATGCGCTCTCGGATGAGAATGCCGCTGAGGATCCGCCTTCGGACGGGTTTCTGCTTTCCATTCAACCCGAGCATGGCGGAACCCAGCTCTGGATGCACGATGATGGCACCGGCGATCCTGAGCATGTCATCCAATTCGTCAAACGCTGCGCGAAGGAGTTCGGTCTGACCGGCCTATGGGGGATGCAATACGCCAATAGCTGCTCACGCCCGAGGATCGACGGGTTCGGCGGCGGGGCGCACGTTCTCGATCTCGCTACCGGCGAGACGGTGGACTGGATCAATACCGATGGTTGGCTTTCCATCGTTCTGGAGGGAGGCAATCCCTATGAGTGAGGTCATCGAGATCACTGTCTATCGCCTCGAAGAGCTTTCCGATGCGGCCAGGGACAAAGCCCGCGCCTGGTATCGCGAAGGCGGCTTCGACGATGACTGGTACGATGCCGTCTATGAGGATTTCCAGCGCGTCGCCGAAATCCTCGGGCTGAACCTCAAGACCCGAACCGTCCGGTTGATGGGCGGCGGCACACGACGGGAACCCTGCATCTGGTTCCGGGGCTTCTGGAACCAGGGGGATGGCGCGTGCTTTGAAACCTTCTATGCCTACCGCAAGGGCGCGCCGCGCCTAATCCGGGAATATGCGCCTAAGGACACCGAACTGCACTGCATCGCCGATGCCCTGCAGGCGATCCAGCGGCGCAATTTCTACCAGCTTCGCGCCGAGGCCAGCCATCGCGGCCATTATTGTCACGAATATTGCATGGGGATCTCGGTCGAGCGTGACAGTCCGACATATCAGGACATGACCGCCGATGCCGAGGAAGGCGTGATCGAGGCGTTGCGCGATCTCGCCCGCTGGCTCTACCGCCAGCTCGAGCGCGAATACGATTATCTGTCCTCGGATGAAGTTGTCGATGAGGCCATCATCGCCAACGGCTACACGTTCACCGAGGCGGGGCAGCGGTTCGGGTGAGGTGCAACGCCTCAGAACTCCTCCCGCAACTCCGCATAGATAGCTTCGATCCGGTCGGCCTCCGCGTCGGTCAGAGCGGCGAATTCCTTCGCTCTGGCGCGTCCGGAAAGCCTGCCACCGTTCTGGTGCAGGAAACGAAACAGCAGGTCGAGCACGCGGTCCGGCATGTCGATCAGGCCCGAGATGCGGGACTTGAACCCGTCATAGGCACGCAGGAACCGGGTCTCTGCTGGCAGGTCATGGTCGATCGTCTGGGCCACGCAGGCGAAGAGGAATTCGGCATGGGGCGTGGCATCGAAGAAGCGATAGAAATCGCCGGTGTCGTTCAGCACCTCGACGTTTCCGCGATCGGTTGGGCGCCAGCTGACATGGGGCAGCAGTCGACGCGAATAGCTCTCGAGCACCTGTCGGTAGGCCTCGATCCGTTCGAGGATCACCGCCGACACCGGGAAGACCAGCCCGGGCGGATTGAAGCCGCGTGCAGCAAGCACGTGGTGGATCAGGTAGCGATGAAGGCGCCCGTTACCGTCCTCGAACGGGTGGATATAGACGAATCCGAAGGCGAGGCCGGCGGCAGCCAGAACAGGGTCGAGCCCCGGGGCGACGTCGCGGTCGAACGCTTCGAGCCCGGCGATCAGCGCG
Source organism: Ruixingdingia sedimenti (assembly GCF_031432425.1). Lineage (NCBI taxonomy): Bacteria > Pseudomonadati > Pseudomonadota > Alphaproteobacteria > Rhodobacterales > Paracoccaceae > Ruixingdingia > Ruixingdingia sedimenti. The sequence goes on from NZ_JAVKPH010000035.1 coordinate 19,259, forward strand.
GGCAGATCTTCATGCCGGGCGCTGACGTGATCGGGCAGGGGGGCGCCGGTCGCGCGGTCGTGCTCGCCAATGAAGCCGCCGTCCTGCCGCAGGCCCAGATGGACGAAGCGGGCATCGCCGATGACGATGCGTTGGAGGCGTTCGAGTTCTGCCCGGTCGATCGGATGCCGCCCGGCTTCACCGATGATCTGGCCCCAGCGCCGGATACGATCCTGGGGCGGGTTCTCGCCTTCGATCTGGAAACTCGACCGTGAATCCTTGAGCAGCAGGAAGGCCGCAGTACGTGCGAGCAGATCGGCGGGCACCTCGGCCAGCACAGCGCGGGCTTCGGCTGCCAGATCGCGGGCAATGAAGGCCTCGATTGCATCTGTGCGGAAGATCATCGGGCAGAAATCGGGGGTGCCGGGCAGGTTGTTGCGGACACGGTGGCGCGTCGAGGGGGCGCCCTCTGCGTCCCATTGGAGCCTGGCATCGACCACGGGCGCGTAATTGCCGCGCGTGGCGTCGGGCAAATCCAATTCCTCGCCGAGGAGCCACTCATAGAGGAACCAGATCCTGCGCGCGTAGCTGCCCGTCGGGGCAGCCTCGACAATGGCCTGGATCGGCTCCGGTCCGGTTGCCTTGAACAGCCGCTTGAGAACCGCCAGATCCAGTCCCTCGTAGCGCAGCGCGAAGGTCAGGTGACCGATGAGGCTCGTCTCGGGTGCATGGCGGGGCGTGTAGAGGCGCCAGCCGTCGGCCGCGTAGACCTTGTGACGTGGGCCGATGGCGGAAAGTGTCCGGGGCAGGGGCGTTGCGAGCGCATAGGCATCAATCAGCGCAGCATAGCCCGCAGGTGTGGCCTCCTCAGGGAGCCAGCGCTCGTGAAAAACGGTTACGGCACCTGAAAACGGATTCCTTTGCGCCTGTTCCATGAAATTCAGTTCTTGGTTTCGATGATTGATCTAAAGTCGGTGTATCTCATGAATATTGATTACAATCAATGAGGTTTTACGAAAGTTGATGGCGGAGCGCTGTCGCCCTCGGGTCTGCGAGGTGATGGGGCATGAGGTGCCGAGGCAGAGAGGGGCGCCGGGACGGGGTGAGCCCCGGCGGTTGAGAGAGAGCGCTGTCCGGGCTTGTCCCTCCTGCTCTCCGAGGATCCCCGACATGAACATCTCGTCTCCCGTGACCGATCCGGTCACGCCGCTCGGCGCCGCACCCGCGATCCTGGCCGCCGCCAATCTCCTCCTTCCCCATCTCGAACGCGGCCAGCGCGTCGATACCGTGGACCTCCGCAGTGCCATGGAAAGCGCATTCGGCGCCTCCGACGCCAGTGGCGCCTGGGACTGGAAGCTCGCCTATGAGGCTTGCGAGGTCGCCACGGTTCTCTTCCTGCGCAAATACGGAAAGGCGCTGTTCCGCAAAGCCGGCTCTCCGGTTTCCCGGCTCAGGCTACTGGAGAAAATCGGGGGGTTGCTGCCCACGCAGACCCGCCGCACCGAGGAAAGCCAGAGCTTCCAGCAGTTCAGCACACCTCTGCCTCTTGGCCTTGCCGCCCTGACCGCGGCCGCGATCACGCCCGATGACGTGGTGATGGAACCCTCGGCCGGCCCCGGCCTGATGGCGATCCTGGCCCAGAGCGTCGGCGGTTCGCTGATCCTCAACGAACTCGCCGAGACCCGCGCCGATCTTCTCTCTTCCCTCTTTCCGGCCTTTCCCGTCACCCGGTTCGACGCCGCCCAGATCGACGACTATCTGGCCACTGACGCCATGCCGTCTGTAGTTCTGATGAACCCACCTTTCTCGGTCATGGCCAATGTCGAGGGACGGATGGCGGATGCTGCGTATCGTCATGTCGCCTCGGCGTTGGCCCGGCTCGCCCCCGGTGGACGACTGGTCACGATCACCGGGGCAAACTTCAGACCGGAGGCACCGACCTGGCGCGATGCCTTCATGCGCCTGCAGGACCGCGGCCGCGTGGTCTTCACCGCGGCCATCGATGGCGCGGTATTTTCCAGGCACGGCACCAGCATCGACACGCGGTTGACCGTCATCGACAAGTTGCCCGCCGACGATCCGTCAGTCTTCCCGGCCTCGCCGGGGATCGCACCCGACGTTGCCACGCTGCTCGGCTGGATCGAAAGCCAGCTTCCGCTGCGCTTGCCGGTGTCGCTGCCGAAGGTCGCTTCTTCCGAGCCGGCGGCTGCCCCGAAGACCGTGCGCGGTTATCTCGCTCGCGCCACAGCGTCCCGACCCGCCGCCGCACCAGCGTCCGATCCCGAGGGGGTGGAGCTCGAGTATGAGACCGTGGACTGGGCGCCGCCCGAGGGCGCGCGCTTGTCGGACGCGATCTATGAGGAATATGCGCTGCAATCGCTGCGCATCCCCGGCGCCGAGCCGCACCCAACCAAGCTGGTGCAATCCTCCGCCATGGCCTCGGTTGCACCGCCCAAGCCGTCCTACCGCCCCATGCTGCCCGCTGACATCCGCGCGCGTCTGTCGGACGCCCAGCTTGAAACGGTGATCTATGCCGGGGAAGCCCATGCCGATCATCTCGCCGGCGCATGGACCGTGGACGAGCATTTCGACACTTTGAGCGCCGCGCCAGAGGATGCTGCCGGATCGATCCGCTTTCGACGGGGCTTCATGCTCGGTGACGGAACCGGTGCTGGCAAGGGCCGCCAGTCCGCCGCCATCATTCTCGACAACTGGCTGCGCGGCGGACGCAAGGCGATCTGGATCTCCAAATCCGACAAGCTGATCGAGGACGCGCAACGCGACTGGTCGGCGCTCGGCATGGAGAGGCTGCTGGTCACGCCGCTGTCGCGCTTCCCTCAAGGCGCAAAGATCACGCTGTCGGAAGGCATCCTGTTCACCACCTATGCCACGCTGCGCTCCGATGACCGCGGCGAGAAGGTTTCGCGCGTCAAGCAGATCGTCGAATGGTTGGGCTCAGATTTCGATGGGGTCATCATCTTCGACGAAAGCCATGCCATGCAGAATGCCGGTGGCGGCAAGGGAGACCGCGGCGAAATCGCCGCTTCGCAGCAGGGACGCGCAGGCCTGCGGCTCCAGCATGCCCTGCCGGATGCCCGCGTGGTCTATGTCTCGGCAACCGGGGCCACGACCGTCCACAACCTCGCCTATGCACAACGGCTCGGTCTCTGGGGTGGCGAGGATTTTCCGTTCCAGACCCGCGCTGAATTCGTCGAGGCGATCGAAGCCGGTGGCGTTGCGGCGATGGAGGTCTTGGCCCGCGATCTGCGGTCCCTCGGCCTCTACACCGCCCGCTCGCTTTCCTATGATGGCCTCGAATACGAACTGGTCGAGCACCTGCTCACCGACGAGCAGCGCCGCATCTACGATGCTTACGCTGCGGCGTTCGCCGTGATCCATGGGAACCTGGACGCGGCGATGGAGGCGGCCAATATCACCGGCAGTGAAGGCACGTTGAACCGCCAGGCTAAATCCGCAGCGCGGTCGGCCTTCGAGAGCACCAAGCAGCGTTTCTTCGGCCATCTGCTCACTTCGATGAAAACTCCAACGCTGATCCGTTCGATCGACGCTGATCTTGAGGCGGGCCATGCTGCGGTCATCCAGATCGTCTCCACCGGCGAGGCGCTGATGGAACGGCGACTGGCGGAGATCCCGACCGACGAATGGAACGACATTTCCGTCGATGTCACGCCGCGGGAATATGTCAGCTCGTACTTGCAGCATTCCTTCCCGGTGCAGCTCTACGAACCCTTCAGCGACAGCGAAGGCAATCTATCGTCGCGGCCGGTGTTCCGGGATGGTCAGCCGGTCGAGAGTCGCGAAGCCGTGGCCCGGCGCGACGAGATGCTCGAACAACTCGGCTCGTTGCCGCCGGTTCCGGGCGCGCTCGACCAGATCGTCCAGCGCTTCGGCACGGATGTGGTGGCGGAGGTCACGGGGCGGTCCCGGCGCATCGTGCGAAAGGGCGAAGGCGCATCGGCCCGCCTGGTCGTCGAGAACCGCGCGCCCTCCGCCAACCTTGCCGAGACCTCGGCCTTCATGGATGACCAGAAGCGCATTCTGGTCTTCTCGGATGCGGGGGGCACCGGGCGCAGCTATCACGCGGACCTTTTGGCGCGGAACCAGCGCGTGCGGGTGCACTACCTGCTGGAGCCGGGCTGGAAGGCCGATGCCGCTATTCAGGGGCTCGGGCGCACCAACCGCACCAATCAGGCGCAGCCACCGCTCTTCCGGCCCATCGCCACGGATGTGAAGGCCGAGAAGCGGTTCCTCAGCACGATTGCCCGTCGCCTCGACACCTTGGGCGCGATCACCCGCGGCCAGCGCCAGACAGGTGGTCAGGGACTGTTCCGGCCCGAGGACAATCTGGAATCCGCCTATGCCCGCGATGCGTTGCGCCAGCTCTACCTGCTGATCGTGCGCGGCAAGGTCGAGGGCTGCTCGCTTGAACGGTTTGAGTCCGCCACCGGGCTGAAGCTGATGGACGCGAACGGCATCAAGGACGACCTGCCGCCGATCACGACCTTCCTCAATCGCCTGCTGGCTCTGACCATCGAGTTGCAGGGCATCCTGTTCTCGGCCTTCGAACAGCTTCTGCAGGCCCGGATCGACGGGGCGATTGCGTCTGGTACCTATGACATGGGGCTGGAGACGCTGCGCGCAGAGAGCTTTATCGTCACCGACCGGCAGGTGATCCACACCCATCCGGGCACCGGCGCCGAAACCCGGCTGCTTACCCTGACCGAGCGCAAGCGCAACCAGCCGGTCACGCTGGATGCGGCCCTGGCGGAACTGGATGATCTGCGCGCGAAGCTGCTCGTCAACAAGCGGTCGGGCCGGGTTGCGGTGCAGGTCCCGACCACCAGCGTCATGCTGGACGATGGCGAGATCGAACGTCGCGTCCGGTTGATCCGGCCGATGGAAGCGATGAACATGCCCGTGCGGGCGATGGGCGAGACCCATTGGGTCGAGGCCGAGCGCGCTGCCTTCGCCTTGGCATGGCAGGCCGAGATGGACGAAGTGCCGGAGTTCACCGACAGCATCCTGCATATGGTGACCGGGCTGCTGCTGCCGATCTGGAAGCGCCTGCCGCAGGACTCCTCCCGGGTCTACCGGCTCCAGACCGATGAGGGCGAACGCATCATCGGTCGCCGTGTCTCGCCGGCATGGGCCGCTAATGCTTCGACCAGTGGCGTCACCGGCAGCCTGACCCCGGATGCCGCCTATGCCGCGCTGCTCGGAGGTCGCACGATCCTTGATCTCGCCGAGAGGCTGCAACTGCGCCGCGTCCGGGTCATGGGCGCGAACCGGATCGAACTGACCGGCTTCACCGACGCAATGCGCGAACGCCTGCGGGCCTATGGGCTCTTCAGCGAGATCATCTCCTGGAAGCTGCGCTTCTTCGTGCCCGTCGATGCAACCGGCCCGGCGGTCATCGGTAAACTGCTCGACCGCTTCCCCGTCGAGCGCATTTCAGAGCGGGAGGCCGCGTAATGGCACGTCTCAACGCTTCCGAACTGGCGCAGCGTCTCGGCCGAGAGGCCGAGGCGGTGTGCCGCCACTATCTGTCGAACGGGCGCAAGCAGGGCAATTACTGGCAGGTCGGGGATGTACGAAACACGCCCGGTCGTTCGATGTTCGTCCGTCTGACCGGGCCTGAGGCCGGTAAGGGTGCGGCTGGAAAATGGACCGATGCCCAGAGCGGCGAGCATGGCGATCTGCTCGACGTGATCGGCGAAAGCCTCGGCCTCATCGACTTCGCGGATGTCGCCGAAGAAGCCCGCCGCTTCCTAAGCCTGCCGCATCCCGAACCGGAGCCAAAGTCCCACCGATCCCGAACACCGCAAGCACCATCAGGATCGTCCGAGGCGGCCCGTCGCCTCTGGCGCATGACGCAACCGCTCGCCGGCAGTCTCGCAGAGACGTATTTGCGGACACGCGGCATTATGGACTTACGCGGAACCGAAAATCTGCGTTTCCATCCGACCTGCTACTGGCGGCCGGAGGGCGATGGGCCGACAGAGGCATGGCCCGCCATGATTGCCGCGGTGACCGACCTCGATGGCAAGATCACCGGCGCGCATCGCACCTGGCTCCTCCGCGACGGCTCCGGGAAAGCGCCAGTCGATCCGCCGAGGAAGGCGATGGGGGACCTGCTCGGAAACGCTGTCCGGTTTGGTGAGGTGCAGGATGTCATGGCAGCGGGTGAAGGGATCGAAACCATTCTCTCGCTGCGCCAGGCATTGCCGATCATGCCGATGGTCTCCGCACTCTCGGCCGGACATCTCGCTGCTATCCTGTTCCCGCCGCAACTGCGCAGGCTCTACATCGTCCGCGACAACGATCCGGCAGGTGACGCCGCACGGGACAGCCTGGTGGACAGGACCATCGGAGCCGGGATCGAGGCGATCACGCTTTCGCCCATGCTGGGAGATTTCAACGACGATCTCGTCAGCTTCGGACTGGAGGCGCTTCGGGCGCAGAACCGGGTGCAGATCGCCCCCGAGGACGTCAGCCGTTTCATGCCGCGCGCACCATAGCCAGAGAGGGCCGTGATCGGGGATAACCGATTCCGCCATGGGCAAGGGGTTGCGGCACCTCGGCAAGGGGACCGCGCCTTGGCCTTCTTGAGAGGGCGAGCGGCCCACAAACGCTCCGGCCCGGCAATGGCGGCGCCCGACTGATTTCCGTCGACGGCCCGCCACCCCACGCGACAGGTCGCGTGGGGACCCCGTCTCCCCCGCCTTTACAGCGCGAAGCAAATCAGCCGGGCTTTGCCATCAAGGCCCTCGCAAAGGGCTCGGGCTGCCAGGCCGGAGCGCCCGTGGGCTTGTCGTCGCCATGAAGGCCGCGACGGTCGCGGTCCAGCCGAAGGACACATCCCATGTATGCCCATGAAGAATTCGAACCCGATCACAGCACGTCTCCCACCGGCCATGTCATCGAAGCGCTCGAACTCTATGGCTACCGTCCAGCAGAGGGCGAGGCCGATCCCCGGATCACGCCCGAGGACACCGCCATCCAGGGCGCGGTTGCCGACATCTTCGACGCCCTGATCTCTACCATGGCCGACACCAGCCTCGATTTTGACCTCGACGAGCTCCTGTGGTCCACCGTCAACACCTTCCACCGCGCTGTCGAGCGGATCGAACGCAAACTCGACGATAACGAGCAGGCCCAGAAGCGCCTTCAGCGCGAACAGGACGGCAGCGAGGTCAAGTCCGTCCGGTTGGAGACCCTGATCGGCATCGGACTAAACCTGATCGAGCGCCGCGACAGCATGGAGACCTTCCGCGACACTGCCGCCGACCTGTTCTTGCGCACCACCGGCACGCCTTGGTCGCCGCGCTCCGGATCACGGGTCAACCATCGCCAGATGACCTCGGCCATGATCGACAGCCGTGACTTCATCGCCGCAAAGCGCAGGGCCGACAACGAGGTGCTCTTGCCAGCCGGGCCGAAGATTGCCTTCTCGGGCGGGGACACCACCGATCACCGGCTGATCTGGGACAGGCTCGATCAGGTTCATGCCAAGCACCCCGACATGGTGCTCCTGCACGGAGGTTCGCCGACAGGGGCGGAACGCATCGCGGCCACTTGGGCCGACAACCGCAAGGTCGCGCAGGTCGCTTTCAAACCCGACTGGACGAGACACGCCAAGGCCGCGCCCTTCAAGCGCAACGACCGGATGCTCGACACGATGCCGATCGGGGTCATCATCTTCCCCGGAACCGGCATCCAGGAAAACTTGGCCGACAAGGCCCGCAAGATGGGCATCCCGGTCTACCGCCTCGCGGAGGGCAGCGCGTGAGCGCTGCACCTATTCGAAAGGGCCGTGTAGCCTACTGCATCCGTTGGGATGGGCGGGAAGCAGCCTGATGGCTGCGCAGCGTGGTACGAGCAACGAAACCGTGAAAGCGGTCAGTCATATAACGCTCGACGAGGTGAACTTGTACTGGTTCTGGGGTGCGGAAAGCCGCCTGATACCTGTTAGATAGATTTGTGATGCCGTTAGGTGCCGCTGCAGCGCGTCGGGCTTCCTCTACCGACGAAGTATGATACGTCTGGAGCAGACGGAAGGGAGTTCAGGATGGTAAACGGGTCGACTGCCGATTCGGACAAGGACGATGTCGAGGGGCTCGACATGGACCCAGAGGCATCTCGTACGGATTATCCTCTGGAAGACGTAATGGTCAGAACCGAGACGCGCTCCGCTCGCGAGGTTGTGGAACGCATCGGCAAAGGCCGCTACATCATGGATCCCGAATTCCAAAGGGCATTCGTTTGGGACGTCGAGAAGCAGTCAAAGCTCATTGAGAGCTGCGTCATGCGCATTCCACTTCCGGTATTCTACGTGGCAGAGGCGACCGATGGCCGCATTATCGTTGTCGACGGGCTTCAGCGCCTAACGACCTTCTCACGGTTCCTAAAGAACGAGTTCAAGCTTAGTGGCCTGAGTCCCAAGCAAGGTCCTCCGCACTACTTGGACGGCAAGTTCTTCAAGGATTTAGAGCCGAGGCTACAAGAGCGGATCGAAGACACACAGCTGGTACTTTACATTCTCGACAGGAAGGCACCCGAGGCTGCTCGCCTCGATATATTCGACCGTGTGAACAGCGGGTCGCCGCTCACCCGTCAGCAGATGCGCAACGCGCTTTATTCGGGAAATGCGACGCAATGGCTGCGGGATCAGGCTGCCTCGGAGGAGTTTGAGAAGGTCAACGCAGGTTCCTTGAAGTCAAAGACCATGCGGGATCGAGAAGCCATAAACCGTTTCGCCGCGTTCTATTCTCTGGGCCACGAGTCCTATGTGAGCGGTGAGATGGACGAGTTCTTGGCGCGGGCGCTTGCGCATATGAATTCAGCTTCCCCCTCGGAACTTGGTGAAATGCAGGACCGTTTCCGGCACTCCATGAAGTGGAACTATCGTCTTTTCGGCTTGCAAGCCTTTCGGAAATCGCTGAGGGAAAATAATCCCAATGCACCGCGTACCCCGCTGAATATTTCCATGTTCGATGTCTTCTCTGTCTGTTTCGCCAAGATAAGCGAGAATAATCTATTGGCGGATGAAGCTGGCTTCAAAAGCAAGGTGATCTCCCTCATGCAGGACGATGCATTCGTCTTCCAGGTCAGCTACTCGACGAACAGTGGGAACCAGGTCACGGGCCGGTTCGAAAAGGCATTGGCGAAATTCGCAGGATATTTGCTATGAGCTTTCGTATGTCCGTCGAGGGGTTCAAGTGCTTTGATCACCTTGAACTCGACCTTTCGGGTCTGACACTTTTTACCGGATTCAACGGCGCGGGAAAGTCCTCCGCGATTCAGACCCTGCTTCTGGTGAGCCAGTCGCTTCGCATCGCACCCAATGGCGACAGGATCGATCTGGACGGACCTTTGCTGCATCTGGGGACCGCACATGAGGTTGCGAGATCAGCGAGCCAAGGACGTATCGCGATCTCTTTCGAAGAGGATGGCGTCCAAGCGATGTGGAGCCTGACGGCAGAGCGCAGGGTCCGCTACCTCAAGGTCGAGAAGGCACGGTTCTCTGCCGATGGCGTAGCCCTTGACACAATCGGTGTCGCGGCGCCCCTTGGCCATGCCGCATCGGCCTTGTGCGAGAAGGTCTGTGGATTGACGTTTCTGGGTGCTTCGCGGCTGTTCTCCAACACCGCATGGCCGTCCCCACCGATTACGACACCTTTTGGTGATGTGGGGAAATCGGGGGAGTTCGCGCCTTATTGGCATTTTCAGATCGCGGATGAGGAAGTCCCCGAGGAGCGTCGGCAGCCGGGCGAGGAACGCACCACCGTGCGTGGCCAGGTTGATGCCTATCTGTCGCAGCTTTTCCCCGGGGCGATGGCCAATACCGATCAATTGCTCGGGTCCGATCTGATCAGGCTAGATCTCGCACTTGGATCCTCGGGATGGGTGAGGCCGGGAAACATCGGCTTCGGATTGACCTACGCCTTTCCCTTGATCGTCGCGATGCTGGCCGCCCGGCCTGGACAACTGGTGATCGTGGATAGTCCGGAAGCGCATCTTCACCCACGCGCCCAATCGGAATTGGGGAAGATCGTCGCGCGGTTCGCGGCAGCAGGTGTACGCATGCTGGTCGAAACCCATAGCGATCATTTCCTCAATGGCGTCCGCCTTGCCATCAAACAGGGGTCATTGGCTCCAAGCCAGGCCGCAATATATTTCTTCGGCGGCGCTTCCCAACAGGACCATGGTGTTCAGAAGCTGAATATTGACGATAGCGGCGAGATTGATCGCTGGCCGCCGGGCTTTTTCGACCAGGCAGAGAGCGACCTTGGCCAACTTCTCGGGCTGTTGGGTTAGATGGATCTCCACCTGAACGATCTGTCGCTTGGAGGCCAATTCGACACGCGCGAGCAGGCCGTTGGCGCGCTTCTTGGTATCTTCGCAAAGGCTCAGAAGCGAAGATTCAGGTTGGTGGTCTCGCGGGGACTGCTTTCTAGGCCTGCTGTCGGGACTACGTCGTTGGTCAACATAATCGCTGCCGCGCGCCAGACGGAACGGGCGCTACTTCTCAACTGGCTTGGAAAGAGCGGTCCGTTCTCCGATGATGAGCCGATAGAAACCGCGGATGACCTTTGGTGGTTGGATGAGGATGATGTCACCGATCAGGGTTTGGGCGCTGCCGGGCGGAAGCTTCTCGTCGGCGAGGCCGCGTCTTCCTTCAGCCTGAGCCACGGATTGTCTTCCCGGTTCGAGAAATCGCCTTTGGAGGTGCTGCAGGGCCTGCCTGGTGAGCCGCTTTGGATCGCCTCGGTGGTCAATTATTGGGATTTGGCTGGGCTAGACGCTTTGGACAGCTCGATCGAAGTGGAGCCTGAGAGCTGGGACAACTTCATTTCCGCCTGCATCAACCGCTATCCCAATCTCATGATCGACGAGCAGAATTTCACCTCGGGCCTTAAGAAACACCCCTTCCATAGAAATGTCGTTCGTCGTGGATTCGTGCTGCTCAAGGTGCTCGACGATCTCGCGGGAGGTATCGGCAGCGATGGCGGCCTGTCCGAACCTGCCCTAAGACTGCTCGAGGACTATTTCCAGGGCGGCAAGGCGTTGTTTTCCGACGAAGAGCCGCAGGACAAGCATGTGTTCATTTTTCGCGACAACAGGAACGGGGACGATATCTATTGCTCTTGGCACGGAAAAGTCAAAACTCCCCAATTTCGCCTACACTTTCAATGGCCGGTGCCTGTGGGGCAGAGCTACATTAAAGTGCTGTATTTTGGGGAGAAATTGACAAAGTGGTAGGCGATGGGGAGTGTCGAGTGATGAATGCAATCGAAGGGCAATATCATCCCTTGGGAAAGCACCAAGCGCTTGGTTCAGTCTGCTTCCCTGCCATCGTTGCCTAGATATTGCTGCGGCGTAGGCCGAGTGTCAGCTTTCAGGGATGCGGCCGCGCAGCATCAACAAGTCTCGACCGGCCGGCTATGGGCCGGCGCCGCCCTGCTTGCCGGACGAGACGCACACCTCGGCCGGGTTTGCTCAATTCTGCCCTGCGGCACGGCACGTTGCTCGGAATCCAATCCCGCGCCAGGTGTCACGATATCTCAGCCCTGTCAGCCTCAGCCAAAGCTTCCGACCCTGCTTCGGCAAGCCACCCTCGATAATGCACCAGCAAACCCTTGGTCACCGGCGCGAGGATCTTCACATCGAAGCAGAACCGGCCGTCGAGGGCCTGTTCTCGCGCGATCGAGACCGGCAGCAGCCAACGCGGCAGGGGCAGCGGACCGAGCCGGCCGGAAACCACCGGATAGTGCAAGGCGCCCGCCTCGACTTTCAGGCCGAGACGAAAGGTGAAGGGACCGAAGCTCTCGGTCATGCCCTGGTCCGAGGGGGCAAGGTGCGAGCGGAAGATGCTGCTCCCGAAGCGCCTCTGCCAGGTTTCGCCCTTCGCAGTGACGGTCTTGGTGACTTCGACGTAAGCGCGACGCTGATCCCCTCCTGCCGCTTCTGATCTGACCGGGCCATTCTCCGGGCGCATGAGCGTTGGAGGTG
>NZ_JAVKPH010000036.1:0-29055 GCF_031432425.1 Ruixingdingia sedimenti
CAGCTCGCCATCATGTTCGAAGACCGCTTCCCAATGGCCTAACACAACGCGTCAGGCACAAAATTCGGCACAGTCTCGGGTCAGCGTGGCGAAGCCGCCGCTGCTGCCCACGGTATATTTGCTTTGCTGATCCGCCATGACCGCGGTGTCGGTGCCAGAGCCGCCATAGAGCGTGTCGGTGCCGCCGCCACCGTAGAGCGTATCGTTGTTGTTCTCGCCGTACAGTTCGTCATCCCCTGCGCCGCCGTACAGCACGTCGTTGTCATCATCGCCGCGCAGCGTGTCGTCGCCATCGCCGCCATGAAGCGTGTCGTTGCCATTGCCGCCGTCGAGCGAATCGTTGCCCGTGCCGCCGCTCAGCAGGTCGTTGCCGTTGCCGCCGAACAGCCGGTCGTTGCCGCCGCCGCCGTCGATGGTGTCGCTCCCCGAGGTGCCGGTGATGCTGTCCGTCCCGCTGCCGCCGCGATAGTCGAACAACTCGATGCTGCTCATGTTGACCGAGACAGACCCTCCGCCGCTGCCGCTGGTCAGAGTGCCGTTGCCGAGCGTGAAGGTGTGGTTGTTGCTGCGGCCGGAGAAGTCGATGATCGCCGTATCGGTGCCAAAGCCGCCGTTCAGCGTGGAGTTGCCGGAACTGCCCGCGACCAGCGTGTCGCTGCCGTTGCCGCCGAACAGTTGGTCGGTTCCCGTGCCGCCGTCGAGGTAATCGTTGCCGTCGCCGCCATACAGGCTGTCATTTCCTTCATCGCCATAAAGCGTGTCGTTGTCGTTGCCGCCGTTCAACGTGTCGTTGCCCGTCCCGCCATACATCAGGTCGTTGCCGTCAAGACCCGACAAGGAGTCATTGCCGCCGTTGCCCCAGAACCTGTCGTCGTTATTGGTGCCAGACTGGGAATTGCCGGAGTTGTTCAGATCATAGTCGGCCATTGGGGAAACCTTTCGTCAATCGTCACCAGGCGGGCACTGGCGGAGGGGGTTATGTTGTTCCTGAACAAGGAGTTACTGGCATAACAACAGGAGCCGTGCGGCAAGCACGGCGCATCCTCTTTTCATGCTGTGGTATTGTCGCCCCCAACACCCCAACACGGCACAAACGTCATCCGGCCCAGCCTATGCGTTAACCGTTATTAGTCAACCGGAAACGTTAACGAAGATTAACAAGATTCTCTGTTTAGATTGCTTCTAATAAAATGCCTTTCGGTGCCCCGGGCATCCGCCCCGGACACTCCGGCAAGTCGATTGCCGGAAAACCCCTGTCTTTTACCTGAATGACCCCGCCCGCCGCCCGCTGGCGCGCGCCCGTTCCGGGCCTGTCCGGGGCGGTGCGGGGGCCGCGCCACCGCGGCCTGCCGGGGGCGGGGCGCGCCGGGGGGCGGGCCTGTCCCGCGTCCTGATTCGGCGGCGCTTCAGCCGCGCCGCAGGGCGTCCACCGCCCGTTGCAGCGCCATCACCGAGGTCACGCCTGGAAACACGTCCTGCCCCACGACATAGGAGGGCGTGCCCAACAGACCCAGCATGTCGGCCTGTTCGCCGTTGCGCCGCAGAAGGCCGGTCCAGCGGTCGGCCTCTTGCGCATGGGCGTCCAGCGCCGCGGCCGGGTCCACGCCCGCATCGCGTGCGGCGGTGTCGATGGCGGCCTCGGTCAGCCGGCCGCCGCGCAGGGCCATCAGGCTGTCCATCACCGCCGCATACCGCCCCATCCCCACAGCGCCGAGCGCCACCTGCGCCGCGCGCAGCGACAACGGCCCGAACACCGGCCAGTCCTTCATCACCAGCCGCAGCCCGCCATCCGCCCCCACCATCCGCAGCAAGGCCGCATGGCCCTGCCGGCAGAAGGGGCACTGGTAATCGAAGAACTCCACGATCGTGACATCGCCCTCGGGGTTGCCCAGGACCGGCTGGTCGGGATCGTGGGTCAGCGCCACGGGATCGGGGCCGTGCACCAGTTGCCCCCGGGCGGCGGCGGGCAGCACCAGCAGGCCGCCCAGTCCCAGGGCCATCGTCTTGCGTCGGGTCAGGGTCATCATGTCCTCCTCAATCGTGCAGGGCGGCGACCCCGGCGCGCAGCCCCGCGCGCGAGATCTCGCCCATATGGGCGCGGCGCAGCCGCCCGTCGGCGCCGATGAACAGCGTCGCAGGCAGGCCCTGCATGCCGAAATGCCGCAACATCCGCCCGTCGGGGTCCAGCAGCGGGGCCAGCACGATCCCCTCGCGCGCCAGATAGCGGCGGATGGCGGCGGCGCCTTCGCCCTGGTTGACGAAGAGGATGCGCACGCCCGCGGCCCGCGCGGCCTCTTCGGCCAGCATCGGCATCTCGCGCCGGCAGGGCGGGCACCAGCTGGCCCAGAGGTTGATCACGACAGGCCCCGGCCCGGGCGGCGCCGGCTGGCCGTCGAGCGTTTGCAGCATCAGCCCGGCAGGCAAGGCGGCGGGCGTGCCGGTGGTGGCGGCGCGCAGCGCGACCCCCGTGGTCAGCGCCAGCGCGGTCGCGATCGCCGCCGGCGCCGCCAGCGCCCGCGCCCGGGCCAGATACCAGGCCGAGACCGCGGCGAACCCCGCCGCCCCGGCGGCCGGGCTGAATCCGCCCTGCCAGACGGCCAGCGCCGTCAGCGGCTCGGCGGCGAAAACATCGTGATGCGCGGCGACGAATCCCGCCCGCGCGGCCAGCCCCGCCGTCAGCACCGCCGCCGTCGCCCAGTCCGCCAGCCGCCGCGCGCCGGACTGCCCGGCCCGGCGGCCCAGGATCCAGGCGGCCAGCAGCAGCACCAACACCCCGGCCAGAACCCCCGCACGGTCGGCCGACAGCGCCAGCGGCCCAAGCGACAGCCCGCCCATCACCCGCATTCCCCCCCACCAGTACCCATCCCGCCTCGTCCTCGCTATGCCCGGCCCTTGTCGGACCCTTGTCTTAAGCCGAGCTTAAGGCAGGGATGCAAGACCGCAGCGCGACATGCCGCCCTGCATAACCTGCGGCGGAGACTGGATTTCATGGCTGGGGGGAAATTGGTCGGAGTGAGAGGATTCGAACCTCCGACCCCCTGCTCCCGAAGCAGGTGCGCTACCAGGCTGCGCTACACTCCGACCGTGGGGCGTGGGTTAAACCTTCGCGGGGGCTTTGGCAAGACCCCAAGCGCGGCTTCGGATCAAGGGGCCTGATCGTTGCGTGGCGGCTCTGCCACGGGGGGTGCGGGGGGGGCGGGTGCGGGGGTGGCGTGGGATACCGGGCGGGTGGCCGACACGCTCGGCCGGCCTTCGCGCAGAAGGATGTAGAGGCCGCTGCCGATGATGATCGCTGCCCCCAGAAATGTCAGCGTATGGGGCGTTTCGTGGAAAAAGACATAACCGTAGAACACGGCCCAGAGGATCTGCGAATAGTGCATGGGCGCGACCACCAGCGCCTCGGCAAAGCGGAAGGCGGTGATCATCGCCAGCATGCCCAGAAACGCCCCGGCCGCGACCAGGCCCATCAGCACCAGATCCGCGCCCGCCACCGGCACATAGACGAAGGGCAGCGCGACGGCGGTGGCGCCGAACTGCGCCAGCATCGGAAAGATCAGCATCGTGGCGCGGCTTTCCTGCGCGCTGATCCGCCGCGTGATCACCGAATTGACCGCCGCCGCCCCGGCAGAGGCCAGCGCCGACAGATGGCCGGGGCCGAGGTCCACCTGCCCGGGCCGCAGCACCACCAGCACGCCGCAGAACCCGACCGCCACCGCCGCCAGCCGCCGCGCCCCCACGCGTTCGCCCAGAACCGGCATCGCCAGCAGCGTGATGAACAGCGGCATGGTGAACAAAAGCGCATAGGTCTGCGCCAGCGGCAGCACCGTGAAGCTGTAGAAGGCGCAGAGGGCCGATGTTACCACCGCCGCGCAGCGTATCGCCATCAGGCCGGGGTTGCGCGGCCGAAGGCGGATGTTCCGGCCCTCGCTCAGCGCCAGCAGGACGGCGAGCGGAAAGGCCAGGACGACCGAGAAGAACACGATCTGGAAGGCGGTATAGGTCCCGCCGAGCGCCTTCACCACCGCGTCGTGGGACGCATAGATGCCGAACGACAGCAGCGCGAGAAGCGCGCCTTTCAGGTTGGGGGCAGGCATGCGGGGCGGCCTTTCGGTGCGGCGATCCTGCACACCATAGCCGCACCGCCGGCGGTCGCAAGCGGGGCCCGCAGGCCCCGCCGCCGGAGGTCAGAGAGAGGCGTCGAGCGCCGCGACGATCGCATCGCCCATCTGCGCGGTGTTGACCGGCGTGCCGCCCGCCGGGCCCATCAGGTCGGGCGTGCGCACGCCGTCGGCCAGCACCTTTTCCACCGCCTTTTCCAGCCGCGTCGCCTCGTCGCCGAGGTCGAAGGAATAGCGCAGCGCCATCGCGAAGCTGAGGATGCAGGCGATCGGGTTGGCCTTGCCCTGGCCGGCGATGTCGGGGGCCGATCCGTGCACGGGTTCGTAAAGCGCCTTGGGCCGGCCGTTTTCCATCGGCGCGCCGAGGCTGGCCGACGGCAGCATGCCGAGGCTGCCGGTCAGCATCGCCGCCAGATCCGACAGCAGGTCGCCGAACAGGTTGTCGGTCACGATCACGTCGAACTGCTTGGGGTTGCGCGTCAGCTGCATCGCGCCCGCATCGGCATACATGTGCGACAGCTGGACATCGGGATATTCCTTGTCGTGCACCTCTTGCACCACCTGCCGCCACAGGATGCCGGATTCCATCACATTGGCCTTCTCCATCGAGCAGACCTTGTTGCCCCGGCGGCGGGCTAGCTCGAACGCCGACCGCGCGACGCGGGCGATTTCCGATTCGGTATAGCGTTGGGTGTTGATGCCCACACGCTCGTTCCCTTCGGTGAAGATGCCGCGGGGTTCGCCGAAATAGACGCCCGAGGTCAGTTCGCGCACGATCATGATGTCGAGCCCGGCCACCACCTCTTTCTTGAGGCTGGAGAAATCGGCCAGCGCGTCGAAGCATTGCGCGGGGCGCAGGTTGGCGTAGAGGTCCATTTCCTTGCGCAGGCGCAGAAGGCCGCGTTCGGGTTTGACCGAGAAGTCGAGGCTGTCGTATTTCGGCCCGCCGACCGCGCCCAGAAGCACCGCGTCCACCGCCTGCGCCTTGGCCATCGTGTCGTCGTGCAGCGGCGTGCCGTGCCTGTCGTAGGCACAGCCGCCGACCAGATCCTCGGACACGTCGAAGGTGATGCCGCGTTTCGCGTCGAGCCAGGCGATGACTTTCTTCACCTCGGCCATGACTTCGGGGCCGATGCCGTCGCCGGAGAGGATGAGAAGGGAGGGATTGGCCAAGGTGCGCTCCGTCATATGCGGTTGGGTCGATTGGGCCTAGCCCCTGCGTTTCCCGGGGTCAAGTCCGGCCCTTTCAGGGCGGTTCGAGATCGACCCAGACCAGCCGGTGGCGCGAGGCCGCCGCCGCCTCTGCCGCCAAAGCCGCGCCGGGCGGGGGCCAGATCACGCCCGCGTCCAGAACCCGCAGCCCGGCGGAAGGCAGCACCAGATCCACCCGCAGGTTGCCCGGCTGGCCCGGCCCGTCGCGGAAATCTGCGGTGTCGAGCGCGGGGTCGCCGCGATGCGCGGGATCCGCGGCCATCGCGCCGCCGTTGCTGCGCGGCTGCGGGTCTTGCAGCGCGGGATGGGCCAGCAGGGCGTGCATCGCCCCGGGCAGGCCGTCGCCATCCGCAGGGTCGAGGTTGCCATTGCCGAGGATGACGAAGGGCGTGGGCGGGCCGGTTCCGCCCTCGATCAGCCGCAGCCATAGGGCGGTTTCGTCGTGGTTGCGCCGGGCATTGCGGCCCGTGCCCCCGTCGAACACCGGCGGCGTCGCATGCCAGGCCAGCAGGTGCAGCAGACCCCCGCCGGGCAGATGCACCGGCACCATCCAATGGCCGGTGGTGGACAGGCGCTGCGCCGGGGTGACATCCGGCCCGGTCAGCGCGCCGGGCAGGTCGCGCCAGGCGAGGGCCGAGAAATCGCGCGCCGCCTCTGCCGCGATGGGCAGGCGCGACAGGATCGCCATGCCCTCCGCCCCGGTGAACCGGCCGAAGCCCTGCGCCTCGCCCGGCCGCCCGTCGCCATCCAGATCCTCGCCCGTGCGCAGGCCGCGGTTGGGGGGCAGGGCGAAGCGGTGGGGATAGGGGGCGCCCGCCGCGGCAAGCCGGTCGGCCAGCGCCGTCAGCGCCACCAGATCGTGGTCGTGATCCACCCCGGTCAGCAACAGCACATCCGCCTGCGCCGCCGCGATCACCGCCACCACGGCCGCCACCTGCGGGTCCTTGCCCGACAGGATGTCGCGCAGCAGAAGGCCCGGGCCGCGGCGGGTCAGATCGGCGCCGAAGGTGGCGATGCGCAGGCTTTCGGCCCAGAGGGGCAGGGCGAGCCACGCCAGCAGCAGGCCCGCGATCAGGCCGTGGCGTGCGCCGCCGGGCTGCCGGGCTGCGCCTCGGCCATCCGCCGCTTTTCGCGGATCATGTCGGCGATCCGGCCCATCGCGATCCCGCGCATGAACAGGCTTGCCGGAAGGAAGGCCCATGTCGCCACCGCCCAGATCAACAGCTGCGGCGAGTCCTGCGTGATCGGGCCGATTCCGCCCGAGATCGCCTTGACCACCGCCGGCATCAGGAATGGCAGCAAAAACCCTAAGGCAATGTTAATGCGCGCGTCGCGTTCCAGCCGGTCCACCACATCGCCGCCCGCGGTCGGGTCGAAGGTGGGCAGGTTCACCCAGACGTTGAACGCCCCGCGCCGCCCCGGCCAGCCGCCGACCTTGAGGATGACGACGAACAGCGACAGGCCCAGAAGCGAGACCAGATAGGCCAGCCCCGCCGCGCTGCGGATCAGCGCGATGTCGGATTGCGACACATCGGGGGCCAGCGTCAGGGTCGCCAGCCGCACCGGGCTGTAGGGAAAGTCGATGGCCATCCCGACCGCCGCGCCCACCCGTTCCACCCCGAGCGTCAGCTGCGAGGGCTCGGTCTGCCCGCGCACGATCACCGCCAGCAGGAACACCGTCAGGAACAGCGACAGGAACCGGATGCGGTTGAAGGGGGGGGCGTGGCGGAACTCGATCAGCCCGGGATAGACAGAGGCATATTCGACGAAGATCAGCGCGCCGAGGAACAGGCCGATGAGCGAGGCGATCTGGCGCGCATCCGCGCTCGCCGCCGGCAGCACCAGCGCCGGGGTGGCGATGAGAACCATCACCAGAAACGCACGCAACAGCGCGCCAGTCAGCCGCGACAGCACCGCCCCGACACCTTCCGTCTGACGGGGCCGCGCTCGAACCCAGCCCCAGGTTTCTGCCTGTGTCCGCGTGTTGTCGCGGTTTGCCTTAATCTTGCCCAAGTTCTGCCTTCTTTCCTCGAATCCGGCAACCACTTGTTAACCAGACCCTTTTTTTGCGGCAAAATCAGGGAGAATGTGTCGCAGCTTTGCATCAAAAGCATGGAGCCTTTGCGGCCCCGATGCGAAACGGCGCCCCGGAGGGCGCCGTGTGCAGGGTGATGCGGCGGGTCAGACCCAGGGGCGCAGGGTCTTGACCTTCGCCTCGAAGCTGTCGATCGAGGCGACCTTTTCCAGGCTCAGCCCGATGTCGTCTAGGCCGTTGAGCAGGCAGTGTTTCTTGAACGGGTCGATGTCGAAACGGAAGCTCTGCCCGTCGGATGCGGTGACGGTCTGGGATTCCAGATCGACCGTCATGCGGGCGTTGGCGCCCTTGCGCGCATCGTCCATCAGCACGTCCACCGCCTCTTGCGGCAGGACGACCGGCAGGATGCCGTTCTTGAAGCAGTTATTGTAGAAGATATCGGCAAAGCTGGTCGAGATCACGCAGCGGATGCCGAAATCCAGCAGGGCCCAGGGCGCATGTTCGCGCGACGAGCCGCAGCCGAAATTGTCGCCCGCGACGAGGATCTGCGCATTGCGGTATGCCGGCTGGTTGAGCACGAAATCGGGGATTTCCTGCCCGTCGTCGGTCCGCCGCATTTCATGGAACAGCGCCACGCCAAGCCCGGTGCGCTTGATCGTCTTGAGGAACTGTTTCGGGATGATCATGTCGGTGTCGATATTGACCAGCGGCATGGGCGCCGCGATGCCGGTCAGGGTGGTGAACTTGTCCATTGCCGTCCTCCTCAGACCGTTTCCGCCATCAGTTCGCGCACATCCGTCAGCCGCCCGGTGACGCCCGCCGCCGCCGCCATTGCGGGGCTCATCAGGTGGGTGCGGCCGCCACGGCCCTGCCGGCCCTCGAAGTTGCGGTTCGAGGTCGCGGCGCAGCGTTCGCCCGGCGCCAGCTGGTCGGGGTTCATGCCGAGGCACATGGAACAGCCGGCCAGACGCCATTCGAAGCCGGCGTCGATGAAGATCTGCGCCAGCCCCTCTTCCTCTGCCTGCAGGCGCACGAGGCCCGACCCCGGCACCACCATTCCGCGCACGCCGGGGGCGAGCTTCTTGCCCTTGAGGATTTCGGCCGCGGCGCGCAGGTCCTCGATCCGGCCGTTGGTGCAAGATCCGATGAACACCGCGTCGATCCTGATGTCGGTCAGCTTTTCGCCCGGCGTCAGGCCCATGTATTCCAGCGAACGTTGCGCCGCCGCCACCTTGCCGCCGGTGAAATCGTCGGGCGAGGGGACCACGCCGGTGATGGGCAGCACGTCCTCGGGCGAGGTGCCCCAGGTGACGACGGGGGCGATATCCTCGCCGCGGATCGTCACCACCTTGTCGAAATGCGCGCCCTCGTCGGTGTAAAGCGTCTTCCAGTAGGCCAGCGCGGCTTCCCACGCGGCGCCCTTCGGCGCATGCGGGCGGCCCTTGACATATTCGAAGGTGATCTCGTCCGGCGCGATCAGGCCGGCGCGCGCGCCGCCCTCGATCGCCATGTTGCAGACCGTCATCCGGCCTTCCATCGACAGTTCGCGGATCGCCTGCCCGCAATATTCGATGACATAGCCGGTGCCGCCCGCGGTGCCGGTGGCGCCGATGACCGACAGCGTGATGTCCTTGGCGGTGACGCCGGGGCGCAGAGATCCGGTGATCTCCACCTTCATGTTCCTGGATTTCTTCTGGATCAGCGTCTGGGTGGCCAGCACATGTTCCACCTCGGACGTGCCGATGCCATGCGCCAGCGCGCCGAAGGCGCCGTGGGTGGCGGTGTGGCTGTCGCCGCAGACCACCGTCATCCCCGGCAGGGTCCAGCCCTGTTCGGGGCCGACGATATGCACGATCCCCTGACGGATGTCCGTCACCGGGTAATAGTTCACGCCGAAGTCGCGCGCGTTCCTGTCCAGCGCCTCGACCTGGATCCGGCTTTCCTCGTTGTCGATATGCGTTTCCCGGCCGAGCGTGGTGGGCACGTTGTGATCCGGCACCGCGATGGTCTTTTCCGGCGCGCGGACCTTGCGGCCCGTCATGCGCAGGCCCTCGAACGCCTGGGGGCTGGTCACTTCATGCACCAGATGCCGGTCGATATAGAGCAGGCAGGTGCCGTCCTCTGACTGGTGGACGACATGGTCGTCCCAGATCTTGTCATAGAGTGTGCGCGGAGCGGTCATGGCTCTCACCTTCGGTTTGGGATGGCTGCGTCGGGGAAAAGGGGCGGGGCGCAGGCGCAAGGGCGCCGCAGCGTCAAAGCCGCGCTAGGACCGTCTTGGTCATGCCGAAGAACCGCGACGGCAGCCGGGCATGATCGGTGATGTTGAAGTAGATGAATCCTCGCATGTCCCACGAGATAAGCTTCCTCGACGGATAATGCAATTGAGTCGATCACCTTCGGGGCAGGCATGGGGGCAGTGATGTACAGGGTTGCGGCGTGGCGGGCGGTGGTCCCGGCGGTTGGGTTGGGGGGCAAATGACGGAAGTTCGGGCTGCGGGCCCGAGACCCTGTTCATAGCCCCTTGCCAATCCCCCGCGCCGCCGCTAACGCCCCCTGTCTGGCCCCGCCTGCTCGGCGTTGAGTTGACCCCGTTCGGGTGCTACCATTCAAGGGCACCCTGCGCCGGGGCATGCGGCGTGCGATACGGAGGACCCCGTTCTGTCTCATTCTGATCCCGCGACCGGCCTGCCGGTCGGCCCGCGCGAGGGGCGCGCCGCCCCCGGCGACCACGACTCGGCACAGGTTCTCGCCACCGTCCTGGCCCTGGTCGACGACTACAAGGCCGAGGACGTCGTGCAGATCGACCTGCGCGGACGGTCGGAAATGGCGGATCACATGGTGATCTGTTCGGGCCGGTCCTCGCGTCAGGTGGCTTCGATCGCCGACAAGCTGATGGAAAAGCTGAAAGAGGATTTCGGCATCATCAGCAAGGTCGAGGGCAAGGAAACCGGCGACTGGGTGCTGATCGACGCGGGCGACGTGATCGTGCACGTGTTCCGCCCCGAGGTGCGCGACTTCTACCAGCTGGAAAAGATGTGGCTGCCGGGGGGCGGCGGCCGGATGCCTGCGTCGGCCTGATCGGGGAGGGGCGCGGTGCGGGTGCATCTGTGCGCCGTGGGCAGGCTGCGCGCGGGGCCGGAACACGATCTGGTCCGCGACTACCTGACGCGGTTCGACCGTACCGGCCGGCCCCTCGGCCTCGGCCCCGCGACGGTGCACGAGGTCGAGGACAAGCGCGGCGGCGGCATGGCGGCAGAGGCGGATCTGCTGGCGCGCGCGATCCCCGCCGGCGCGCTGATGGTGACGCTGGACGAACGCGGGGCCACGCCGAATTCGCCGGAATTCGCGGCGCAGCTGGCGGGCTGGCGCGATGGCGGGCGGCAGGATCTGGCCTTCGTCATCGGCGGCGCGGACGGGCTCGACCCCGGGTTGCGCGTCCGGGCGGGGGCGTCGATCAGTTTCGGGCGCATGGTCTGGCCGCATATGCTGGTGCGGGTGATGCTGGCCGAACAGCTTTACCGCGCGGCGACGATCCTTGCCGGCGGCCCCTACCACCGTGCCTGAGACGGGGCCCGCCATGCTGATCCGCGACGCCACCCCCGCCGATGCCGCCGCCATCGCGGCGATCTACAACGATGCCGTGGCGCATACGACGGCGGTCTGGAACGACACCCCCGTCGATGCGGACGACCGCCGCGCCTGGATGCAGGCGCGCATGGCGCAGGGGTACCCGGTGCTGGTGGCAGAGGCGGGCGGGCAGGTGCTGGGCTATGCGAGCTTCGGCGACTGGCGCGCCTTTGCGGGCTATCGCCATACGGTGGAACATTCGGTCTACGTCCATCCCGGCGCCCGCGGGCAGGGGGTGGGGCGCGCGCTGCTGTTGGCGCTGATCGCCCGGGCCCGCGCCGCCGGCAAACATGTCATGGTCGCCGCGGTCGAGGCGGGCAACACCCCCTCGATCGCGCTGCACGAGAGCCTCGGCTTCGTGCGGACGGGGCTGATGCCGCAGGTGGGGGCGAAATTCGGCCGCTGGCTCGATCTTGCCTTTTTGCAACTGCGTCTGGACGACCGCGCCGCGCCCTGACCCGACCGGTGGCGCGGGCGGAGCGGGCGGTGGCCCCCGGCGCGGCACCGGCACAGGGAAACCCTATAACGGCACGAAAACACGCCGATGGCCCTGTGCCTTGCGCCCGGGCGCGGGGTGATGCGAGGTGGCCGGGAATGCGGCGCCGGACTGCCGGTGCCCTCGAGGGAGGAACGGACATGCGGATGAAGGGCAAACTGGCCATCGTGACGGCGGCGGCCTCTGGCATGGGGCGGGCGGGCTGCGTGCTGTTCGCCGAACAGGGCGCCACCGTCGCGGTGGTCGACATCGACGCGGCGCGCACGCAGGCGGTGGTGGACGAGATCACCGCCGCGGGCGGCAAGGCGAAGGGATTCGTCGCCGACCTGTCCAAGGCCGAGGAGTGCACCCGCGTCATCGACGAGGCCGCCGCATGGCTGGGCGGGCTCGACGTGCTCTGGGCCCATGCGGGCACGCCGGGGCCGTCGCAGTACGAGGGCATGGACATGGGCGAATACGATTTCGCGCTGGACCTGAACCTGACCTCGGCGGTGGCCTGTTCCGCCGCGGCGGGGCCGCATATCCGCAAGCGGGGCGGGGGGGCGATCCTGTTCACCTCGTCGGTGGGCGGGCTCGTGGGCTCGATGATGAGCCCGGTCTATTCGATGGCCAAGTTCGGCATCGTCGGCCTGACCATGTCGCTGGCGCAGCGGTATGCGCCCGACGGGATCCGCGTCAACGCCGTCTGCCCGGGGCCGGTGGAAACGGCGATGCTGCCGCATTTCTTCGGCCGCAAGGGCGACGAGGACAAGATGGAAGAGAACCGGAAGCGGCTGATGGCGGTGGTGCCGCTGGGCCGCACGGCGCAGCCGGTGGAAATCGCGCATGCCGCGATGTGGCTTTTGTCCGACGATGCGTCCTATGTGACCGGCGTGGCGCTGCCGGTCGATGGCGGCTACGTCTGCCGCTGACCGCCGCCCGCAGACTGCCGCCCGCCACCGCCCGCCCCTGCCGCGGGCGATGGCACCTGACGGGAAAACCTATGGCGACACGGCGCGCTGTTGCCAGCTTTTTCCGCCGCGCCCTAGATACCGGCGACATTGCCCGGGCAGGTCGGGCGCCTTTTTCAAGGGAGGATACGCGATGCGCGGCATGGTTTTCATGGGCGACAACAAGGTCGAGGTGCTCGATTTCCCCGATCCGACCCCCGGCCCCGGCGAGGCGGTGGTGGAGATGAAAGCCTCCGGCATGTGCGGCAGCGACCTGCATTTCTACCGCCACGGCATGGCCGAGGTGATCAGGATGCTGGGGTTCAAGGATCTCGCCTCGCGCGGGATTTCCGAGGACACGCTGATCATCGGCGGGCACGAGCCCTGTGGCGTCATCGCCGCCGTGGGCCCGGGCGTGGACGGCAAGACCTTCAAGGTCGGCGACCGGGTGATGGTGTTCCACTATGAGGGGTGCAGCCACTGCGACCACTGCCGCACCGGCTGGACGCAACTGTGCGACCACGGCGCCGCGCCGCATGGGGTGATCAAGCACGGCGGGCATGCGGATTACATCAAGGTGCCGGTGTCCTCGCTGGTGCATCTGCCCGAGGAACTGAGCTTCAAGGGCGGGGCGGCGGTGTCCTGCGGCACGGGTACGGCCTATGGCGCGCTTTTGCGGCTGGACATCAGCGCGCGCGACACGCTGGCGGTCTATGGTCTCGGCCCGGTGGGGCTGTCGGCGGCGCAACTGGCCGCGGCGATGGGGGTGGAGGTGTTCGGCATCGACATCAACCCCGAACGGGTGGCGCGGGCGAAGGACTTCGGCGTCGCCCATGCGATCAACGCCGGGGATGTCGACCCGGTGGAAGAGATCTTCAAGCTCACGGGGGGCAAGGGCGTGTCCTGCGCGATGGATTGCGCGGGGGGCGAGGTGCCCAAACAGCAGGCGGTGCGCAGCACCAGGGTCTGGGGCAAGATCGCGCTGGTGGCGGTGGGCGGCAGCCTGAACGTCGACGGCATGAAGGACCTGATCGGCAAGCAGCGCACGGTCATCGGATCCTACACCTTTTCCGAGGTGGGGATGAAGGACTGTGCCCATTTCATCGCCCGCCACGGCGTGGACGTGGACAAGCAGTTCACCGACGAATGGAAGCTGGCACAGGCCGCCGACGCCTATGCGGATTTCAACAAACAGGCCGGCGGCAAGGGCGTGTTCCTGTTCTGACCGCTGCGGGCCGGGGTGCACCCCCGGCCCGCCCGTCCCATCGAGAGGAACCCGCATGACCGCGCCCACCATCGCACTGAAGCATCCCCGCAGGTTCTATATCGGCGGCGAATGGGTGGAACCTGCGACGCAGGACACCATCGACGTGCTGAACTGCGCCACCGAAGAGGTCGTGGCGACCGTCGCCAAGGCCGGTTCCGAAGACATGCGCCGCGCCGTCGCCGCCGCCCGCGATGCCTTCGACAACGGCCCCTGGCCGCGCATGACGCCGCAGGAGCGCGCCGTGGTGCTGGAGAAATTCGCCGAACGGCTGGAGGCGCTGAACGATACCTTCGCCGCTGGCTGGTCGATCGAATCGGGCATCGTCTACAAGGTCGCGCAGCCGCGCATCGGCCAGTTCATCGGGCAGGCGTTCCGCGTCTATTCGGCCATGGCCCACAGTTTCCAGTTCAGCGAGCCGCATCGGTCTATGACCGGCCATCAGGGCTATCGCGTCTACGAACCCGTGGGGGTCGTCGCCGTGATCGTGCCGTGGAACGGGCCGGCGGCGCTTTTGGCCTACAAGGTCGCGCCGGCGTTGCTGGCGGGCTGCACCGTGGTCATCAAGCCCTCGCCCGAGGCGCCGACATCGGCGCTGCTGTTCGCGGAACTGGCCGATGAAATCGGCCTGCCGCCCGGCGTGGTGAACGTGCTGACCGCCGACCGCGACGTGTCCGAGGAACTGGTCACGAACCCGGCGGTGGACAAGATCACCTTCACCGGATCGACCGCCGCGGGGCGGCGCATCGCGTCGCTGGCTGGCGACAGGATCGCGCGGATCACGCTGGAACTGGGCGGCAAGTCGCCCGCGCTGGTGCTGGACGACTATGATGTCGAGGCTGCGGCCAGAACGCTCGGCGGGTCGTATTTCGGCTATATGACCGGGCAGGTCTGCCACAGCCTGACGCGGATCATCGTGCCGCGGGCCAAGCACGACCGGATGGTCGAGGCGCTGTCGGCCATCGCGCAGCAGATCGTTCTGGGCGACCCGTTCGACCCGGCCACGACCTCGGGCCCGCTGGCGAACGGGCGGCAGCGCGACCATGTGGAACGCATGGTGGCGCAGGGCGTGGCAGAGGGTGCGAAACTGGCGACGAGGGGCAGGCGGCCCCCGCACATCAACCGCGGCTTCTTTTTCGAGCCGACGGTGTTCGGCAATGTCGACAACGCCATGACCATCGCGCAGCAGGAAATCTTCGGCCCGGTGCTGAGCGTCATCCCCGCCGATGACGAGGCCGCGGCGATCCGCATGGCGAACGATACGCCCTTCGGGCTGAACGCCACGGTCTTTACCGATGACCACGACCGCGCGATGCGCGTGGCGCGGCAGTTGCGCACCGGGACGGTGGGTCACAACGGCCCGCGCACCGATTTCGGCATCGGCTTCGGCGGGTTCAAGCAGTCGGGCATCGGCCGCGAGGGCGGGACAGAGGGGCTTCTGGCCTTTCTCGAATCCAAGACCATCGTGATGGATGCGCCCTTCGGCGGCTGATACCGCCCTGAAAACAGGCACCTGCGCCCGCCGTATCCCGGCGGGCGTTTTCATGCGCGGATGCCGAATGGCGATACCGGGAAAGGGGTAGAGGTTTTTCCTTTGGTGTATCGCGGTATCCCTTCATGCCCGACAACATCGTTTGCCGGGTGCGGCCGAAAACAGGTAGAAAGCAGGCGTGATCGTGCCCTGTCATGTGATTGACACAACGAAGAAACGCATAACCCGTCAGTCAGATGTCGGCGGCACAGTCTTGGGGAGGACCAATGCCGAGCAATGTCAGAAAAGGTGAACCGGCCGCCGCCGCGGACGCCCGCATCGCTGCACGGCAGTGCCCGCCGGTCATCGCGCCGCCCCATCCGCAGTTCTGAAAGACGACGGCAAGACCCGGAACGACCGTCGCCCGCCCTGCCACGACCGCCCCGCAGCGCCCCGGCGCCCGGCGGCAGCCCGGCAGGGCGATGCGCGGCCCGGGCCTTGCGCCACCAACAAAGATAAGGGGTTCTGATATGGGAGCGGTTGTCACCTGGCTCGAGCGTCTGATGCTCGGGCTGGCGGTTGTCTGCGTCTGCCTGATCATGCTCATCGTCACCTACGACGCGATCTCGCGCTATATCCTGCATGCGCCGCTGCCGTGGGCCTTCGAGCTGATCACCTACTACCTGCTGATCGCGGCGGTCTATTTCGCCGTCTCGGCCACGTTCCAGCATGGCGATCACATCAACATCGACCTGTTCCGGGTGCTGATGCGCCCCGCCGTCCGGGCGCGGCTGGATTTCGCCTGGGGGCTGCTGACGGCGGTGATCTTTGCCGTCATCACCTATGGCGCGTGGAAAGAGATGACGCATGCCTTTTCGCGCAATGAATTCCTGCCGGGCTACATCACGTGGCCGGCCTGGGTATCCTATCTGCCGATCTTCCTGGGGAGCCTCCTGATGGTGGCGCGCCTTCTGGTCCATGCCTTCACCCTGCTGATCTGGGGCGAAGACAGGGAAGTCGTCGAATTCGGGGGGCATGACGAATGATCGCCACCACCATTGTCGCGCTGATGTTCCTGCTGATGGCGCTTGGCGCACCCGTCGGCTTTACCCTGATCGCTTCCGGCGCACTGGGCATCTACTGGATCGGCGGTTTCCCCGCGATGGCCGGCATCCTGTCGAGCATGCCGCGCGACAGCGCCGCATCCTATGAATTCCTGACCATCCCGATGTTCCTGCTGATGGCGGAATTCGTGCTGCGGTCGGGCATCGCGGACGATCTGTTCCGCGCGGCGGCGGCCTGGTTCGGGCGGCTGCGCGGCGGCCTCGGCGTCGCCACGGCGCTGGCCGGCGCCGGTTTCGGCGCGGTCTGCGGGTCGTCCACCGCGGCGGCGGCCACGCTGTCGGCCACATCGCTGCCGGCGATGCGGAAATACGGCTACGAGGTCCGCATGGCCTCTGGCGTGGTGGCGATCTCGGGCACGCTGTCCATGCTGATCCCGCCCAGCATCGCGATGGTCATCTATGCGCTGCTGGCCGATGTCAGCGTCGCCAAGATGCTGATCGCCGGTGTCGTTCCCGGCATCCTGGTCACGCTGACCATCGCGCTGACGGTCTGGTTCCTGGCGATCCGCAACCCCGAACACGCGCCGCTGACCCCTGCGGTCGGCTGGTCGGAAAAGATCGGTACGCTGCGGCTGGTGCTGCCGATGATCGTGCTGATGATGGCCGTGACCGGCGTCATCTACACCGGCATCGCCACGCCGACCGAGGCCTCGGCCATCGGCGCCTTCGCCTCGGCGGTGCTGTATTTCTGGCGGGGCGGCAGCCGCAAGGCGGGGGATGTCTACCAGATCTTCGCGCGCGCCACGCGCACGGCCTGCATGCTGGCCATCATCATCCTCGGCGCGCATGTGTTCACCACCTTCTTTGCGCTGACGCAGACCACGCAGATCATCATCCAGTGGGTCGGTGGGCTGGATGTGAACCGCTGGGTCATCATGGTGGTGCTGATCGTCATCATCCTGATCCTGGGCTGTTTCATGGACCAGATGGCGATCCTCGTGCTGACCGTGCCGGTGCTGGCGCCGCTGCTGACGCATCTCGGCTTCGATCTGGTGTGGTTCGGCGTGATCCTGATCGTGACGGCAGAGGTGGGCCTGGTGACGCCGCCCATGGGGCTCAACTGTTTCGTGGTGTCGAAATATGCCAATGTCCGTGTGGGCGACGTGTTCTGGGGCGTGACGCCGCATGTGGTGGCGCATCTGGTTCTCATCGCGATCATGGTGGCCTTTCCGATGCTCAGCCTCTGGCTGCCGAACCAGATGAACTGACCGGGCATCTGCGATACCAACCGGAAACGCCGCCGCCGGGCGGCGTTTCCATTCCTGCCCATCCGGGGAAAGGCCACCATGTCCTTCGACACTTTCGGCACCGCCACCCTGCATACCCGCGTCGAAAGCTGGGAATGCGATTTCAACAACCACTGGAACGCGCGCTACTACACCCGCAGCTTCCAGCTTGCGGCGGAACGGGTCGCGACGATGGGCGCCGGCGCGAACCCCGGCATGGGCGCGATTACCAGCCGTCTGGTGCGCTATCACCGCG
Organism: Ruixingdingia sedimenti; assembly: GCF_031432425.1. NCBI lineage: Bacteria > Pseudomonadati > Pseudomonadota > Alphaproteobacteria > Rhodobacterales > Paracoccaceae > Ruixingdingia > Ruixingdingia sedimenti. The sequence continues at coordinate 17,762 of NZ_JAVKPH010000036.1, forward strand.
AGCTTTTCGTCAGCGCCGCGGCCGAGGTGCGGTCCGCCCGCATCGGCGGCGGCGGGTACGCGGGCGCAATCGTCCACCTGATGCACAGTGAGGGGCGGCTGGCGGCCACCGCGCTCGACCTGCCCGGCACGGGGGCGGAATACCTGCCCGAGGTCACGCCCGAAGAGGCCCGTCCCGCCCTGCCGCGCGGCCTGCTGCGCCATGCCGCCGTGGGCTGGGACCCGGAAGCCCCCGACGCCCATACCGCCGAAACCGGCCCCCTGCGCATGGCAGAGGTGGACCACACCGGCCGCCTGCTGCAAGAGGACATCACCCGCCGGTCCGGCATCGCGCTGCACGATCTGCTCAGCCGGCTGGGATATACGGTCGAATTTTCCGCCCGCACCGGCGTGGGCCGCATGGCGGTGGAACACCGCGCCACGCCGGCGGGTCTTTGCCCCATCGGCACGCCGCTGCGGGTAAGGTCGCGCATCGCCTCGGTCGAGCACAAGTCGTTCTCGGCCCGCCACTGGATCGAGACACCGGCCGGCGAGGTCGTGGCGGTGGTGGAAAACAGCCTGCTGGCGGTGGATCTCAAGGCCCGCCGCGCCGTCGAGGTGCCCGCGTTCCTGCACCGTTTCCGCCGCTGATCCCGGCAGGATATGTGCGACGACATGGCGCGCTTGAATTCCTGACAGAAATACCCGAAAAACCCCTCGCCAGCCGCACGCCAGCGTTCAAGGACAACGAACTCTGGGTGATATTATGCGAATTGCGCATGTCCTGCCGCTGGCGGGCGTATCGTATCTGGCGCTCGCCTCGGTGCTGCTGGCGCAGGCCGCAGACCAGCCTGCCGTGACGGTTCTCGACCCGATCACGCTGGTGGCGAACGGGCAGGAAAACGTCGAGGCGACCGGCGGCGCCGTGGTGACGGCCGAGGATATCGAGGCGCTGCAACCCGCCGATGTGTCGGAACTGTTCGCCCGCGAATCGGCGGTCACGGTTTCCGGCGGGGCAGGGCCGTCGAAACGGATCCATGTGTTCGGGATCGAACAGTCGAAACTCGCCGTCAGCGTGGATGGCGTGCCGCAGGCGGTGACCAGCTGGCACCATACCGGATCGAACGTGATCGACCCGGCCTTCCTGAAATCGGTCGAGGTCGAGGCCGGGGCGGCCGCCGCCGACACCGGCTTTGCCGCCGCCGCGGGCGCGGTGCGGTTCGAAACCGTGGGCGCCCACGATCTGCTGCAGGACGGCCGCACCATGGGCGGGCGCGCGGCGCTGAGCTATGGATCCAACGGCCGCGGCGCGTCGGGCAGCCTTGCGGGCTATGGCGTGCACAAGGGCTTCGACTGGTTCGTGATGGCCTATGGCGCCTCCGGCAAGGATTACAAATCCGGCGCGGGCGCCGTGGTGCCGGGGACGGAACCGGCCTCGCGCGGGCTGCTGGCGAAACTCGGCTACGAGGTCGAGAACCACCGGTTCGAACTGAGCTATGAACGCAGCGAGGACGAGGCCGACCGTGTCATCAAGATGAACATGGACCTCAATCACGATCCTTCGGTCTATCCGCTGCGGGTGACGCGCGACACGCTGAGCTTCAGATACACCACCACCGCCCCCACCGACCTGTGGGACCCTGAATTGCAGTTCTACATCTCCGACAACGGGTACTGGCGGCCGAACTACGCGCCGGGCCGCACGAACGGCGACATGGATCTGGACGCGCGGTCCAAAGGCGGGGTGATCAAGAACCGCTTCACGCTCGGCCCCGGCACGATCACCGCCGGTATCGACTTCGCCCGCAAGGATTTTCGCGTCGACAACTACGGCGACGCCGCCACCGCCCTGCCGCAGGTCAAGACGATCGAGTCGACCCAGATCGGCGCCTTCGCGCAGGGCCGGTTCGAATTCGACAGCGGCATCGACCTGTCCACCGGCCTGCGCGTCGACCATCACCGCTATACCGACTGGAAGGGCGCGACCTTCACCGACACCGGGGCGAGCGTGAACGGCACGCTGTCCTACCGCGTGACCGAGGGGGCAGAGGTCTTCGTCGGCGCCTCGCGCACCTGGCTGGGCTTCGACTATGGCGAATACGGGCTGCTGCACGCCCGCAATGCCGCCTTCATGACCGACCCGGCCTTCGCGCCCGCGACGGCGAAGAACGTCAAGGCCGGGGTGAACCTCAGCCAGGACAACTGGACCGGCACGATGACCTTCTTCGACACGCGGCTGGAGGGCCTGGGCACCTATGACACCACCGCGGGCTTCCTGCGCAACGGCGGCAAGGCGCGCAGCCGCGGCGTGACGCTGAACGGCGCCTACAGCTGGGGCAGCGGCCGCGTGGGCGCCAGCTTCACCAAGGCCCGGCTGACGCGCGACGGCGATACGGCGCTGGCCGATGGCGGCACGCTGATGCCGATCGGCAATGTCGCGGCGCTTTATGTCGATCAGGACATCCCGTCGTGGAACATGAAGGTCGGCGCGACGGTGGAATGGGCCGGCAAGCTGGAAGACGCCTATATGACCGCGAACGGCTACAAGGCCCACCCGTCCTATACAGTGGTCAATGCCTATGCCGAATGGACCCCGCCGAGCACGCCCAACCTCAGCCTCCGCCTGGGCGTGGATAACCTCCTCGACGAGGAATATTACGAACGGTCGAGCTATATCGAACGCGACATGGGCTCGCGCTACGTCTATCCCGTCTACGCGCCCGGCCGCACCGTGACCCTGGGGCTGAAACTGAACTTCTGATCCCGGCCCGACAAAGACCAAAGCCCGGCCTTCTGGCCGGGTTTTCCTTTGGCCCGCACGGCACCGGGGGTTCTCGAACCCGTGGCGCACCAGCCAGCGCCCCCGCGGGATATTTTCAGACAGAAAGTGAAGAGGATGCTTCGCCCCGGGGAAGGGCGCGACCTGTTCTTCAGGCTGGCCCAAATATCCCCGCCGGAGGCTGCCGACCTTTCCCCCCGCACTGCCGCCGGGCGGGGGCGCTGGACCCCGCCGGCCCGGCCTTGCCCCGGCGCTTCGGAATCCTCGAACCGGCGTTTTCGGAAACGGTAGTTGGATTTGGCCCCGGTTTTCCTAGGGTGCGGGCCATCGGGGTTGCGATGGTGCTGGCCCCCTGAGGAGGTTTCCCGTGGACATCAACTTTCTGGACGAGGGCCAGGCGCTGTGGCTCGAAACCGTCAACCGCTTCATGGACGACGAGGTCACGCTCGAATACATCCGCAAATGCGACATGAACCGCGACTATCCCTACGAGGCGTATGAAAAGATCGCCAGGCAGGGCTGGCTGGGCCTGCTGTTCAAGGAAGAGGACGGCGGCGCGGGCGGCGACATCTTCGACTACACCCTGATGGCCGAGGGACTGGGCAAATACGGCTTCGACTTCGCCGCCGCGATCCTGGTGCCGACCTTCACAGCGATGAACATCCAGAAATACGGTTCGGCGGAACAGAAGGCGAAATACATCAAGCCCTTCATCGACGGCAAGATCCGCTTCTCGGTCTCGATCTCGGAACCCGGCGCGGGGTCGGATGCGTCCAACACCGCCACCCGGGCGCGGCGCGACGCCAACGGCGACTGGATCGTGACCGGATCGAAACTGTGGTGTTCGGGCGCGGCCTCGAAAGACACCACCATCGCCATGCTGGTGCGCACCGATGCGGCCGACAAGCACGGCGGGCTGTCGATCCTGCTGATCCCGAACGACACGCCCGGCCTGGTGATCAACAAGCTGCCCACGCTGTCGCGCCACGCCACCGGCACGACCGAAATCTTCCTCGACGAGGTGCGCGTGCCGGGCGATGCGCTCTTGGGCAAGGAAGGGCAGGGCTGGGAAATCATCCTCGCGCATCTGGAACTCGAACGCTGCTCGGTCGCCGCGGCCTATGTGGGCAACGCGCAGACGGCGGTGAACAAGGCGGTGCAATATGCGCATGAGCGCGTGCAGTTCGGCCGCCCGATCTGGGATTTCCAGGTGCTGCGCCACATGCTGGCCGAACGCCAGACCGAGGTCGATGCCGCGCGCCTGCTGTGCTATCGCGCGGCGCGGATGGCGGCCGCGGGCCTGCCCTGCGCGCGCGAGGTGTCGATGGCCAAGCTCTACGGGTCAGAGACGCTCAAGCAATGTTCGCTGACCGGGATGCAGGTGCTGGGCGGGCACGCCAACCTGCCCGAGGCCGACATGGAACGCTACCTGCGCGAAAGCGTGCAGTCGACGATCGGCGGCGGCACCTCGCAGATCCAGAAGACGATCATCGCCAAGGCGATGCGGATCTGACCGGGCCGGCCGCCTTCCGCCGCCGGGGCTCCTCCCGCCCCGGCGGCGTTCACCCATCATAAAGGATCATCCGCCATGCTTCCCGACAACCGCATCAACACGCCGCTCGACGAACTCGAAGTCGGCCATGTCTTCCGTTCGCCCGGCCGCACGGTCACGGAAACCGACGTGGTCAACTTCTGCATGCTGACCGGCAACTGGATCGAGATCCATTCCAACGTCGAATATTCCGCCAAGACCCGCTGGGGCGAACGGATCGTGCAGGGCCAGCTGACCTTTTCGCTGATCTCGGGCCTGTTGCAGTTCGGCCCCGCGATCCAGGCCAACTACGGCGTCGACAAGATGCGCTTTCTGCATCCGGTCAAGATCGGCGACACGATCTATGCCACCGCCGAAGTGACCGCCAAGAAGGACAAGGACGATACCTTCGGCGTCGGCAGCTTCCTGATCAAGGCGTACAACCAGAACGGCGACGTCCTTCAGCGGTCTGAATGGTCGCTGCTGATGCTGCGCAAGCGCAAGGACCTTGAAGAACTGATCCTCAAGGCCCTGCCGAAGTTCAAGGAGTAACGGCCATGACCGGATCCCCGAGGCCCGTCGCCGCCATCGTCGGCATGGGCGATGCCTATGCCTCGCGCAGCAACCGCAAGGATCCGCTGCAACTGGCGGTCGAGGCGACCCATGCCGCGCTGGCCGATGCGGGGATCACCCGGCATCAGGTCGATGCGGTGTTCACCGGCCGGTCGCCCTGGGCCGACAAGCGGTCGCAATGGTCGAACATCTTCATCTCGCACATGCAGATGCCGGTGACGATCAACAGCGAGTTGACGATGCACGGCGCGGGCCTGACCGCCTCGGTCGGGGTCGCGGCGCAGATGATCGCGGCGGGCAAGGCGGAATACGTGCTGTGCCTGCAATCCGACGCGACGGAGCTTTTCGTCGATGCCGTCGCCATGGGGGCCGAGGCGGATGCCGATCCGCAATTCGAGGTGCCCTATGGCCCGACAATCCCGTCGCTCTACGCGCAGGCGGCCTGCCGCTACCTGCACGAATTCGGCCTGACCGAGGCCGATCTGGCCGAGGTCGCGGTGGCGAACCAGAAATGGGGGGTGGGCCATCCCCACGCCGCCAAGGCCCGTCTGGGTGCGGTGGATGTGGCGAAGGTCCTGGCCTCGCCCTATGTGTCCAGCCCGATCCGGCGCTGGATGTGTTCCACCTGGGGCGGTGGCACCGGGGGGGCGCTGGTCGTCACCTCGGTCGAGAATGCCCGCAACTTTGCCAACCCGGTCCATGTGCTGGGCTATGGTTCCGCCGCGACGCATGAATATCTGGGCGACCGGATGAACCTGCGCAAGGTGCGCTACGACACCTTGGGGCCGCAGCCGAACCTCGTCTACACCGCGACGGCAGAGGCCGCGCGGCAGGCCTTTGCGCAGGCGGGGATCGGGCGGGGCGACATCGACATGGCGCAGATTTCCGCCAACTTCGCGCATATGGGGCCGATCATCCTCGAGGATCTGGGCTTTGCCGAAAAGGGCAGGGGGATCGAGCTTTACCGTTCGGGCCGCACCGCGATCGACGGCGACCTGCCGGTCGATACAAACGGGGGCTGGCTGTCGTTCGGCCAGCCGGGGATCTCGTGCAACATGGACAGCTATGTCGAGGCGATCCGCCAGCTGCGCGGCACCGCGCTTGGCGCGGCGCCGGCGAAGCGGCCGGAAACCGTGCTGGTGCAGGGTGCGGGCGGCATGCTGGCGGCGGGCGCGGTCAGCATCCTGTCGACGCGGGCGTAAGGAGGACGGAATGGAAATCGAATATGTCGACGGCTTTCCCCAGCCCTATCCGCTGATGGATGCCGAGTCCTACTGGCAGGCATGCGCGCGGCAGGAACTGACCTATCAGCGGTGCACCAGTTGTGGCCAACCCTGCTGGCCGGCGCGGTCGCATTGCCCCGATTGCGGCACCCGGACGCTGGAATGGCAGCGGTCGGCGGGGCGCGGCACGGTCTATTCCTTCAGCACGGTGGGGCGCGGCCCGACGCCCGCCTGGCAGGAAATCGCGCCCTACACCGTCGGTTTCGTGGAACTGGAAGAAGGCTATTTCCTGTTCACCCAGATCGACGCGCCGCCCGAATCCATCGCCATCGGCGACAGGGTGGAGGTCGCCTTCATCCGGCGCGGGCGGCAGATGCTGCCGGTGTTCCGGCCGCGCGGCTGACGGCCGACGCCGCCCCTCTGCGGGGCGGCGCATCCGGTTCGGGGGGCCATTGCCAAATCCGTCCCCCCCTATCGGAAAAGGCTGAGGGGTTTCGGCTTGTTGCCGCACCGGCCGGTCACTACCCGTTGAGGGGTCTGCGTCATTCTGGCGCAGACATCAGGCACCAGGCAGACATGGCCGAAGCAGCAGTCATTTGCCCGCAGACAGAAACCCGCCACGGCGGCGGGGACGGGGGCGGGGGGCCGCCCCCGCCGGGGCGCAGGATGGCGTTGCTGATCCATACCATCCTGATCGCCGGGTCGAACAACGCGCCGCTGGCGGCGGCGCGGCTGGTGCTGCCGATGATCGCGCTGACGATGGGCGCGGGGGCGCAGCTGGTGGGGATCCTCGCCGCGCTGTTTTCGGCCGCGCCGATCTTTTTCAACGTCGCGGTGGGCCGGTGGGCGGACCGTTCGGGCACCTTCGGGCCCATCCTGTTCTCGGCCCTGCTGATCGTCGGGGCAAGCGCGCTGTTCCTGCTGGCGCCCTCGGTGCCGGTGCTGCTGGTGGTGGCCTGCATGATCGGCGGCGGCGCGATGTTCAGCCATGTCGTCGCCATCCGCGCGGTCAGCGAATGCGGCGCGCCGTCGGACAGGATGCGCAACCTCGGCGTCCTCGTGGTGTTCTATTCGCTGTTCCAGTTCATCGGGCCCATCGCGGCGGGCAGCGCGCTGGAATATTACGGCACGCATGCGGCGCTGTGGACCATCGGGGGGTTCGGCGTCGTCTCGGTGGGGATGATCGCGCTGAGGCTGCACAATTTCACCCGCACGCCCAAGGGCGGGGCGGAGCCCCCCGCCCCCGGCCGCACGGCGGAACTGCTGCGCCTGCCCGACCTGCGCCGCTGGGTCGTCGTCAGCAGCCTGTTCAGCGCGGTGATGACGATCCTGCCCTTCATCCTGTCGCTGCATGCGCTGGCCACCGGCATTTCGGCGGCGCAGGCGGGGCTCTTGCTGGGGGCCTATTCCATCGGCTCGCTGATCTCGCGCGCGTCCATCGGCATCGCCACGCGGCTGTTCCGGGCGCCCGTGATCCTGATCGGCGCGCTGTTGTCCGGCGGGGCGATCTATGCCGCGCTGCCCTTCATCCATGCGTTCCAGCCGCTGGCCGTGCTGTGTCTGGTGCTGGGGCTGGCCCTTGGCATCGGGGTGCCCATCGCGCTGAGCCTGATCTACGCCGCCGCGCCGCCCGACCGGGTGAACGAATCCGTGGGCCTGACCATGGCGCTGACGAATTTCCTGCAAACCAGCGTGCCGCTCGCGCTTGGTGTGCTGGCGTCGAGCCTGGGCGTCGGGCCGATGGCCTGGACGCTGACCGCGGCGATGCTGGCGGTGGCCGTCCTGGTCTGGGGAGGACGAAAGCGCTGAGTACCCGCCCACCGGCTTGACGGGGACCGCGATTGCACGCATTGTCAATCTAACAACAGTTAGAAGATTGCGGGCGCATACCCGACCGATGAACCGCAAGAAGGACCCTGGCCATATGCAGAACATTCTGGAAGGCATCCGCGTACTGGATTTCGGCCGCTTCATTGCCGGGCCGTTCTGCGCCGGCATGCTGGCCGATCTCGGCGCCGATGTGGTGCGGATCGAACCGCCGGGCGGCGCCGACGACCGCTATCTGATGCCCATCACCGCCGGGGGCGAGGGCGCGATGTATTTGCAGGCCAACCGCGGCAAACGCTCGCTGACGCTGGACACCGCCGGGCCCGAGGGGCGCGCGCTGCTGGAACGGCTGATCGCAAGCGCCGATGTGGTGGTGGCGAACGCGCCGCCGGCGGCGCTGCGGCATATGGGGATCGACTATGACACGCTGCGCGCGATCCGCCCCGACATCATCCTGACCGTCGCCACCGCCTTCGGCCTGTCGGGGCCGAACCGCGACAACGGCGGCTTCGACGGCACCGGGCAGGCGGTCAGCGGGGCGATGTACCTGTCGGGCCCGCCCGGCCAGCCCTACCGCGCCGCGACCTCCTATGTCGATTTCAGCACCGCCATCAGCTGCGCCTATGGCACGCTGGCCGCGATCATCCGTCGGATGAAGACGGGCGAGGGCGCGCTGGTCGAGGCGTCGCTGGTCGGCACCGCGCTCAACATGATGACGCCGATCCTGATGGAGGAGGCGACGGGCGCCCGCCACCGCGTGCCCACCGCAAACCGCAGCCCGATCGCCGGGCCTTCGGACCTGTTCGCGACCAAGGACGGCTGGGTGCTGGTGCAGGTGCTGGGCCAGAAGATGTTCCGCCGCTGGGCCGAACTGGTCGGCCGCCCCGACCTGCCCGACGATCCGCGCTTTGCCACCGACATCCTGCGCGGCGACAACGGCGCGGAGCTCAGCCGCATCATGGGCGCCTGGTGCGCCCCGCGCACGGTGGCCGAATGTCTGGCGGCGCTGCGCAAGGCGCGGATCCCGGTCACGCATCTTCTGCGCCCGGCGCAGGTGCTGGAACCCGAAAACGGCCTGACCCAGACGCTCGGCTGGATGGCCTATCCCGGCGTGCCGGTGCCGCTGCCGGTCGCGCCGCCGCCCGCCTTCCTGTCGGGGACCGATACCGCCACCGTGCGCCCCGCCCCGACGCTCGGGCAGGATACCGAGGCGCTGTTGCAGGACCTCGGCCTCGACGCGGCCGATATCGGCCGTCTGCGCGCGGCGGGCGTCGTCTGACCATGGGAAAGGAGCCCGGGATGGGACCGCTGGCTGGTCTGAAGGTGATCGAACTCGCCGGGCTCGGCCCGACGCCGTTCTGCGGGATGCTGCTGGGCGATCTGGGCGCCGACGTGCTGCGCATCGACCGGCTGGAGGCCGCGGATCTGGGCATCGACATGCCCGGCAAATACGACCTGCGCAACCGCAACAAACGTTCGGCCGCCATCGACATGAAACGGCCCGAGGGGCTGGCGGTGCTGAAGGGCCTGATCGCCGAAGCCGACATCCTGATCGAGGGCTTCCGCCCCGGCGTGGCCGAACGGCTGGGTGTGGGGCCAGAGGATTGCCGCGCGCTGAACCCGCGGCTGGTCTATGGCCGCGCCACCGGCTGGGGGCAGGACGGCCCGATGGCGCAGATGGCGGGGCATGACATCAACTATATCGCGCTGACCGGCGCGCTCGACTGCATCGGGCCGGCGGACGGGCCGCCGGTGCCGCCGCTCAACCTGCTGGGGGATTACGGCGGCGGCGGGGTCTACCTCGCCTTCGGGCTGATGTGCGCGGTGTTCGAGGCGCGCCGGTCGGGGCAGGGCCAGGTGGTCGACGCGGCGATGGTCGATGGCGTCACCAGCCTGATGACGGTCTTCCACGCCTTCCGCCAGATGGGGCAGCTGGAACCCCGGCGCGGGGCGAACATCCTCGACGGCGGCGCGCCGTTCTATACCTGCTATCAGACCAGCGACGGCAGATATGTCGCCGTCGGCGCGATCGAGACGCGGTTCTACCGCACCATGCTGGACCGGATGGGCATCGACCCCGCCAGCCTGCCCGACCGCAACGACCGCGCCAACTGGCCCGCCCTGCGCCGCCGGTTCGAAGAGGTGTTCCGCACCCGCACCCGCGACGAATGGGCGGCGCTGCTGGAGGGCTCTGACGCCTGCTTCTCGCCGGTGCTGACGCTGGAAGAGGCGCCCCGCCACCCCCATAACCTGGCGCGCGGGCTGATGGAGGAACGCGACGGCGTGGCCCAGCCCCGCCCCGCGCCCCGCTTTTCGCGCACCCCCGGCGCGATCGCCCGCCCCGCGCCCGCCCGCGGGGAACATACGCAACAGGCGCTGGCGGACTGGGGCCTCGACCCGGCGGTGACGGCGGCGGCGCGGCAGGCCGGGGCGCTTGCAGACGGGGCATGAAACCGGCATGGGAATAGGGGGCGCCGGGCCCGCCCGACGCCACCGGACCAGAGCGGGAGAGACAGCCATGACCACAGCCAGACGCCCCGCGACCCGCAAGGCCGCGGCCACACGGGTCGAGATCCTGGTCGCGGCGGCGCAGCTTTTCGCCGAAAAGGGCTATAGCGAGTGCAACCTGCGCGAACTCGCCGACAAGGTGGGGATGAAGGCGGGCAGCTTCTACTATCACTTCCGCTCCAAGGAAGAGATCCTGGACGAACTGCTCAAGACCAGCATCGCGCTCGTGACCGACGCCGTGACCGAGGCGATCGCCGCCGAGGGCCCCGAGGCCCCGATCCGCGCCCGCATCATCGCCGCGCTCCGCGCGCATATGACGACCTTCCTCAGCGCCGACGGCCATGCCAGCGCCTTCATGCGGGTCTGGGAACACCTGCCGCCGACGATGCGCCGGCGCAACCGCGAAAAGCGGCGCGCCTATGCCGAGATCTGGTACAGGCTGATGGAAGAGGGCAGGGCAGAGGGCCTCATCCGCACCGATATCGAGCTGCGCCTGCTGGTGCCCTTCGTGATCGCGGGGATGAGCCGCACCATCGAATGGTACAACCCCCGCCACATGACCATCGACATGATCTGCGACCTGGTGGTGCGCGTCTACCTCGACGGCGGCATCACGGCCCCCGGTTCCGCGAAGGATACAGGGGCTTCCCGGGCCGCGGAATAGCCCCTCCTCCCCCCTTGAGGATACTTCCGTCAGAGTGAGTGAACGGCAGACGGGGTTTCCCAAGTTTCAGGGACGGCAGACGAGGACTTCGGGGGTCGCCAGAGGCGCCTGCGATGGAGGCGCGGCGGCGTCATTTTCTGTCCCCAAATATCCCCGCGCGGCGCGCTCCCGTCCCTGCGGCCGGGCCGGCCAGCGGGCGTTGCGCGCCGAT
>NZ_JAVKPH010000037.1:0-28324 GCF_031432425.1 Ruixingdingia sedimenti
CGCATCGAGGACCTCATGCCCTGGCGCCACGCCCAGCCGTCAAGCCTCGCCGCATAGGGCCTCGACGTCGCGCTTACGACCTTAAAGGGCTGCTCGCAGCCCTCGGCCGGGCTTTCGCGAACCCTCGCCTCGAGACTGAGCACAACGGCGAGCGGGTCAAATACTCGTCCAAATACGAGATCCGCTTGGCTGCCGCAGAAATCGTCAAAGAGCTGCGCAACCGTGGCGAGCTGCGCCCTGAAGGCGGCGAACAACGCCAAGCCCCAGCCCGCCTGCTCTACACCTACAAGACGGGGACGCCGTGATGGCTACCAAAGCACCGGCCACGGCCGCCCAGAAAACATGGTCGTTCGTCGGCCGCATCTTCCAAACCGGAAAGTCGATTCCATCCATCAAAAACATGGACACCGACGATGGCGCGCCGCGCGTGAGCCGGACCGATGCTGACTACAAATACGCCTCCGGCGCCGGCCCAAACGCGGCCGGTCTTTCGACACTGGAAAAGAACCGTGTCCGGTCGCGCCACGAATACCTGACCAACGAATACGTCCACCGCGCCAAGCAGATCCGCACGGCATACACCGTCGGCGGCGGCTTGCGTCCGCACATCAAGGGCGACCCCAACCTGCAGCGCCTCTGGGACGCATTCGTCATCAACTCCGACCCAAGCGGCTTGTTGGACTTCTACGCCCAACAGGCCTTGGCCTTCGGCGAACAGCTCGAAGGCGGTGAGGTCATCGCCCTGCCGCGCAACCGTCTGCCAGAAGACGGCCTGCCTGTTCCGCTCCAAATCCAGCTCCTGGAAAGCGAGCACATGCCCATCGGCCGTATCGGCGGCATGCCCGACAACGCCATAGCCGGTGTCGAGCTGGACCTGCTCCAGCGCCCTGTCGCCTACTGGCTCTATGACCGTCATCCGGCAGAGGGCTACGTCCTCGGCACGGGTGTGCCGTCCGTGAAGCGCTACCCGGCCGACCGGGTGTTCCACATTTTCGAGCCCACCAGGACGGGTCAGCTGCGCGGAAGCGCTGCCCTCTCGCGGGTTCTGTCGCGCATCCGCAACGTGGAGAACTACGAGAAAGCTGACCTCATGCGCAAAGAGGTCGCGGCGCTCTTGGGTGTCGCGGTCAAAATGCCTGCGGCGGACGACGACGTGGCCAAGGTCCTCGGCCTGAAAGCAGACGACCGCGAAGAGGGCCAGACGTGGGCAATGGCTCCGCTTGAACCGGGCGGGATCTTCGGTCTGCCGCCTGGCGCCGACATCTCCGTGGTGAATCCAAACGACTCCTCGACTGGCTACAAAGAGGCCTGGCAGACCCGCTACTTCGGCGTCGCCACTGGCCTGGGCGTCCCGTATTTCCTGCTCACAGGCGACTTCTCGAACATCGAAGAGCGCAGCCTGCGCTTCGCCATGATTGACTTCCATCGCACGGTAGAAGCTGACCGCCGCCGCCTGAACCACCAGCTCAACCGCAAGGTCTGGCGCGCGTTCTTGGATGCCGCCGAACGGGCAGGGTGGAAGCCTGCGCCTGGCAAAACGCGCGCCGACTTCGAAGTGGTTGAGTGGATTGGCGAGCCGCTGCCGCACATCCACCCGGTCCAGGAAGTTACGGCGCAGCGCGACGCCATCCGCTCCGGCTTGAAGACGTTCGCCAAGTCCCTTCAAGAGAGCGGCTCGGATCTCGAGACGTTCATCGCGGAGAAGCAGGCGGAAAACGCGCTGCTCGATGCCGCCGGCATCATCCTGGACTGCGACCCCCGCCACATCACCAAGGCCGGTGGCGCGCAGGACGCCACCGAAACTCCAACGCGCACGCAACGAACAGCCTGAGCCCGTGAATAACGGGGAAACATCAAGAGGCCGCCCATGTTCAACGTTTCCCGCCCCAGTGGCTTCAAGCCGTTTCTCGGAGTCACGCAAGAGCAAGCCCGCGCCAAGGGCCCGTCGCCCCTGGTCGTGAAGGACTGCTGGGATTGCGACGACGACGCGTCGGTCATTTCGACCGAGGGTGGCGTCATCGAGATTCTCTCCACCATCGGCGGCTGGGGCGTCTACGCCTCCGAGGTCATCCCGGTGCTTCGTGCCATGGATGGCGAAGGCAAGACCATCCTGGTGCGCATCAACAGCTACGGGGGCGACGTCTTCGAAGGCCTGGCAATCGCCAACACCATCGCGGACCTGAAAGCGAAGACCATCGTCGAAATCATCGGGGTTGCCGCGTCCATCGCCTCGGTCATCGCCGTTGCCGCCGACGTTGTGCGGATCCGCAAGAGCGCCCAGATGATGATTCACCGTCCGTGGGCCTGGCTCTGGGGCGAAGCGGACGAGCTGCGCAAGGCGGCCGCCCACCTGGACATGATTGAGGGCCAGCTGGTCGAGACCTACGTCGACCGGTCCAACGGCAAGAAGTCGACCGAAGAGTTCGCCGCCGCAGTCGCTGCCGAAACCTGGATGACCGGGGCTCAGGCCGTCGAGTGGGGCCTGGCCGACGAAGTGCTGTCCAAAGCGGCCGCCGCAGTCGAACCTCTCGACGACGAGACCAAGGACGCTGCCGGTATCAAGAACGCGCCGATGGCCTTGTTCGCCTCGGCTGACGCGGAGCAGGCCCCGGCACCAGATGCCCAGCCTGAGGCCGACTCTGAAACGGCTCCCAACGCCGATGCCAACCAGGACGCGGCTTCGGCTGATGACCCACCGCCTCCGCCTCCGCCCGCTGCTGCCCCGACCCCCGACGCTGCCGGCGAAACGGACGCCGTCGAAAAAAATGCTGAACAGGACGCAACACCACCCCAAGCCCCCGTGAATAACGGGGCATACGACGACCACGCGGTCGCCGCCATTCGCTCCGCCTTCGCCCGCGCCAAGCGCCCGGAGCTGGCGGATGAGGCAATGGCAACGGGTCTGACGGTAGACCAGGCAAAGGCCAAAGCCTTTGACCTCATCGCCGCCCAGGACGCTGCCACCCAGCCTTCAACCGCGATTGTCGGCTCCGAAGGGACGGCGGCACCAAAGGCCAAAACCCCTGACGAGGTGATGGCAGAAATCCGGGCGCAGCAGCTGGCTGCGTTCGCACCAAAGAAACGCTGAGGCCGGGAGAAAAACGATGGCTGGTATTGTTGACTTTCTGACGCAAGACACCGTCGACGGGACTCTCGTCGCGACCATGGCTGGCGTCATCCAGAAGGACCCGCTGGTTCCTTCGCAGACCCAGGAAATGGGCCTCTACTCGGCCGAGCCCATCATGGGCACCACGGTGAAGACCGAGCTGCAGGGTTCGACGATCCAACTCGTCCAGACCTCGCCTCGCACCACGGACGCCCCCACGAAGGCGAAGTCCACCCGCGACATCGTCCACTTCGAAGCGGTGCGTGTGGCCTTGGCCAAGACCTTCACCTCCGACGAGGTTCTGAACCTCCGTCAAATCGGCACCAACGGCGACTTCATGACCCTGGAAAACTACGTCGCCCAGGAATCCCGCGATGTGCGCGCCTCCGTCCAGGCTACCCTGGAAGCCCACCGCGTGGGCGGCCTGCGCGGCTATGTGCTCGACGCTGACGGCGACGTCATCACCGACATGTGGACCAAGTATGGCGTGACCCAAGCCGACGAAGTGGGCTTCGAGCTTGACGCCGCCGCTGGCGCCGTTCCCGACCCCATCCGCCGGAAGCTCGCCAACATCACCCGCGCGCAGCGCAACGCCCTCGGCGCCCGCGCCGCTGGCGGTGTCCGCACCGTGGGTCTGGCTGGCGCTGGCTTCTTCGACGCCTTCGTGGGCTGCCGCGAGGTCCGTGAGACCTACCTGAACCAGGTGGGCGCCTCGGAACTGCGCTCGGCCAACGCGCTGACCGGCCGCGCCGTTCAGTATGGCACCGCGACCATCTACGAATACGATGGTTTCATCGGCAACACCCCCTTCGTGGAAGACGACGAAGTCCGCTTCTTCGTCGCCGGCGTGCCTGGCCTCTTCCGCCAGTTCTTCGCGCCCCACGACCGCGACCCGGCGATGTATCCCGGCAAGACCATCGGCCAGCCCGAATACGTCCTGCCCTTCATCGACCCCAAGGGCCGCTTCCGTGAAATCGAGTTCCAATCGAACCCGGTGACCATCTGCACGGTGCCCGCCACCCTCATCGGCGGCCGTGCCGGCGCGGTGACCCCGTAATCGCGGGGCCAACCCCGGCCCAGAAAACGGGGCGGCCTCCGGGCCGCCCCTTTGCTTTGGAGGAGAGCATGGACGAAATCGGCGCAGAAATCCTGGACGAGTTTGGTGAGGACGCGGTCTACACGACCACGTCGGGCACAACCTCGACTGTGCGCGCCGTCCTTCGCGACCGGGGCGCCCGTGCCCGCATTGGGCGTGGCATCGTCTTGACGTCCGACGCCACCGCCGCCGTGTCCGACGCGCTGTCGTGGCAACGCAACGCGACCCTCACTGTGGGCGGATCCACATACCGCATAGACGCAATCCAGGTGGGCGCGCCCGGCCTGACTGAGCTGGGACTGGTGAAGTTGTCTGGCCCCAAGGTGGAAACCGCAGGCATCTCCGACGACGTCATCTCGGAATTTGGCCGCCCCATCTCCTTCAATGGACAGACCATCCAGGCGCACATCGTGCGCACTGGCGTCGAGCGCAAAATGAACGACCGTGGAGTCATCGTGGAAACAGTCCACACCGTCGCTACCGTCCGTATCGCCGACGCCCCCGACGTGAAGCCGCGCGACCAAGTCACCATTGGCGGCCGCGTCTACTCCATCCGCTCCTGCGACCGCGACGGCTTTGGCCTCGTCGCTCTGACATTGGATTGACGCCATGGGCCGGAACAGAAAAGCAGCCGAACAATTCGCGACGTTCGAAGAGGACTTCAAGACGAGCTACCAGGCTGCGTCTGTGAAAGTTGCGCGCACATTCGGCAAGCGGATCCAGAAACAGCGCCTCGCGCAAATCGGCCCCCTTATGTCGAAGCGGCGCAAGGACGGCGTGACGTTCCGTGTGACTCGCCGTGGCGCACTGGTCCTCCTGGACCTCGCCCCCATTGCCGCCCAACAGGAATACGGCCGGGTCATCACGCCCCAGAACGTCGACTTCCTGCGCGTCCCCATCGGGGGCGGGGACAACCGCAAGCGCCGGGACGACGACGACACGTTCTCGGTGAAGACCAAAAACGGAATCGTGGTCATGAGGGATTTGGGCGGCGGCAAGGTCGAGCCCATCGCGACCTTGCGCAAGCGCATCGTCATCAAACGCAACGACGTGAACGGCCGCTTCGCCACAATCGTTGAAGCCAACCTGCGCTCTTACAAAGACCAGCTCGCCGACGAAATCATCAAAGGACTCTATTCGAAATGAAGCATCGCCTCATCATGGCAGAACTCGAGCGCTGCCTGAAAACCATCCCCGGCCTCCGCGTCGAGCGCGACACGCGTCAACCCGAAGACCACGAGGACCTGCGCGCCAATGGGCCGCTTGCCATCCTCTACTCCGGGGAGCGCGAGAACGTGGAGCTTGGAAACGGGGACGCGTTGACTTGGGCTTGGCGCTGGCAGCTCAAGCCCATGGTCACTGTGCTGATTTCGGAACCCGACGAGGTCGCGCAGCGCGAGACGCTGGAGGAAATCGAGGACGCGTTCATCGCGGCACTCGACGCCTCCCGCCTGAATGGCAACGACCTCCTGGTCCAGGGGTCCGTGCCCAAGTGGAAAACCCTTGTCCGCCACCCCGACGAGTCCGACCTCGCTGGCATGGAGATCCTGCTCGACCTGACCTACGACCGCTGATTTTTTCTCGCGCCACGCAACGCCACCGCCGGGCCCGTGAATAACGGGGAAACGACGGATCCACACCAAGGGGAACCCCTATGTCCAAGCTGCCCAGCAAGACCCCAATCACCATCCCCGCCGGCGAGATCTTCTGGCTGCCCGATGGTGCCCTCCGCCCGTATTCGCTTGGCCATGCCAAGAAGTTCGGCTGGACACCGACGGTGTCCGCACTTCCCATCGAAACGTCTACCACGGGCGTCAAGACAAAGATTGGCGAAGTCGAAGACTCCGTCGAAATCGCTGTGTCGCTGACCCTTCAGGAAATGCGCCCGGACATCCTGGCGATGGCCATGGCCGGGACCGAGCGTGTCTACACGCAAACCGCCGTCGTCAACCAGACCATCACCGCGACGGGCGTGAAGGCGGGTGAAATCATCAGCCTGGGCGTCCTCGACGCGACGGTCTCGCTCGTCGAAGTCGGTGGTGTTTCCACCGAAGACGGTGCCGGTTACACCCTTCTGGGCGCCGCTGGCCATGTCATCGCTCGCGTCGATGGTGACTACGAAATCACCTACAGCGCGCCGGCCATCCTGGCGAGCGCAGAACGCGCCGCCATCACACTCATGAACAACACCGGTCTGGAGGGCGTCTTTACGGTCATCCAGAAAAACCCGCAGGGCAAGCGCTACATGCTGAAGAACTTCCGCGCCACGCTGAAGCCTTCAAGCGAAATCCCGCTGCACACCGACGGTTCGGCCCTGGCCGAAATCGAACTGAACGGCTCGGGCGTCTACAACGAAGCCCTGCCACTCACCCCCTGGGGCGAGTTGGTCGAACTGGCCTAATACCGGGGGTTTCCTCCTCCTTTACCCCGGTCGGGCGGTCTCCAAGGAGGCCGCCCTTTTTCATTGCCCGCGCGCAACCGTGGCAGGCCGCCCGTGAATAACGGGGAAAAGGGAGACCTCCATGAAATACATCGCATCATTCGACGAAATCGCCCCGCTCTCTGACCAGGTCCGCGTGCGCGGCGGCTACGTGCTCGTCAACGCGCTGGAACTGAACCAGCTCGGCGCCCTCATCTACAAGCACGCCGCACTGCAGGCTGCCTTTGGTGACAGCAAGGAAAAGACCGACCTGTTCCAGGCCATCATCTCGGGCGGCAAGGAAGTGGTCCACGATCTCGTCCGCGCTGCGACCGGGCGCGAGGGCAACATCAGCAACCTCTCCGCCTCGGAGCAAGCCAACATCATCCTTTGCTGCCTCGCCCTGACCATCCCCGAGACCGACGACGAGGTGGCCGATTTTTTGGACCAGTTCGCAGTGTTCCGGGCGAGGGCGCTTCTGGCGGTCCAAATGGCGCGGGCGAAGGGGATGGTGCCGCAGGCCAAAAAGGCCTGAGGGCGTGGGTCCGAATGGCGGTCGAAGTGAACATGGCTCGCGCCGTTCTCCAAGACGCCTTCGGTATGTCGCCCCGTCGGATCCAGGGTCTGTGGCTGACCGTCAAGACCTTGGAGCGTGAACAAGAAAAGAGGGCCGCCATCGTCGCGAGGGCTGCCCAGGCGGACGAGAAATCGTTCGGAAAATGGATGCAAAGCTGATGGCTAAGCCTGACGACAAACTGGTCTTCGTAGTCGACGGCAACGTGAAGTCTGCCGAGCAGGCCATGCGTGGCCTGGACCAAGCCATCAAGAAAGTCGGCGGTTCCGCAGACATCACCCAGACGGCCCTCTCGGATCTTCAACAAGCCGCCAACGAGGCGGCCGTCAAAGCAGAAGCCGCCGCCCATCGCCAGGTAGAAGCCCAAGCACGGGCCACGGCCGCCGTCGAAGAGCACAAAGCGGCGCAAGCCAAAGTCGCCGACGCCGTCGAAGCCGCCGCGCAGGACCGCATTGCGGCGGAGAAAAAGGTCCAGGCCGTCGTCGACGCCGCGATGCAGGACCAGCTCGCAGAAGTCCAGGCACTCGCCCGCGCCCAAGAGCGCTTGAACGAAGTCCGCAACGGGACCAAAGGCGACCGATCAAAAGGGGCCGTCGAAGCCCGGCGCGTGGCAAACGAAGAGGTCAAAGCCGCCCGCGCCGCCCTTGCTGCGAAACAGGAAGCCGCCGCCGCTGGCATCGCGGCCGCGCGGAAAGAGGCCAAGGAACGCGCCGCCGCTGGCGCCGCTTCGGTCAAGGCCGCGAAGGACGAAGCCAGCCTGAAGCTGGCCGCGTCGAAGGAAGCCGGCCGCGCCGCGCGTGCGACTGCCCGTGAGGCCTTGGTTGCCACGGCCGAAGTCGAGCGTCGCATCGCCGCCGCGCAGAAACTCGTCGACAAACTCGAACGGCAGGCGTCGCCAGAGGGCCAGCGCGACCAGGCGTTTAAGAGCTTCCGCGTCCAGCGTGATGCCGCAATCCGCGAGCGCATCGCGGAAATGGAACGGCTCCGTGATGCGGCCCTGGCCGACGCCAGCCTGGAAGCCAACGAACGCGCCCAAATCGAAGCGGCGTCGAACGCGGCTATTGCCCGCGAGCGGGCGAAGCTGAACGCCGCCGAAATCCGCGCCATGGACCGGCTGGGCCTGCGCAGGAAGCAGCAAATCGAGGAAGAAATCGCCCAGGTTCGCAAGGCTGGGCAAGACGCGGCATCGGTCCACGCCAAAGGTTCGGCCGAGCGTGTGCGCATCGAACGCGCGACCGCCGCGCAAATCAAACGGCTGAACGACGAGTTGGCCTCTGCCACGGCGTCCGCCTTCACGCAGCGTATGCAGGCGGCTGCCCAAGGCCTTCAAGGGCTTGGAGAGAGCCTGACGAACGCAGGTCAGGCGCTGGCACCGGCGTCCCTCGCGGCTGGGGCTGCGTTGGGGTTCTCGGTCCGCGACGCCGCGAACTTCGAGCAGCAAGTCCAGAACGTGAAGGCCTTGTATCGGTCGGCGTCCGAAGAGCAGCTTGCCGCTTTGGAGGCCATGGTCCGCGAACGCGGCGTGAACAACAAGAGCTTCGACGCCCAGGAAATCGGCAAAGCTGCCGAGATCCTCGCTTCGCAGGACGTGACCCTCGAGGACGTCATGGGCGGCGCGCTTGACGCCGTCATTTCCGCCGCTGCGGGGACGGGCGCGGACATCGAGTCCGCCGCGAAACTGGTGACCCAAGCCGGGAACGTCTTCGGCGTGGCCGCCAAGGACTTGCAGGGCGTCGCTGACACCGCCTCCGGCCTTTTGGACATCTCGAAGTTTGGCGTTCAGGACCTGGCCCTTGCTATGGCCCAAGGCGGATCCGTCGCCAAGACTGCCGGCCTCGAGTTTGAAGAATTTGCGGCCATCATCGGCATCATGTCGAAGTCGTTCGAAAGCGGTTCCGACGCGGGCACGTCGCTTAAAACGTTCATCCAGTCTCTGACGAACGACACCAAGGCGGCGGTCGCCGCCCGCAAACTGCTCGGCTTCGACCCCTTCGACCAAAACGGCGAGCTGCGTGACCCGCGCGAGCTCATCGCGGCCTTGGAGCGCGCGAAGGGCAAGCTGACGACCGAAGAGTTCATCGGCGCCCTTACCGACCAGTTCGGATCTGACGCTGCCCGCGCGGCCGCATCGCTCGCCAACGGCGGCGTGGCTGGCTACGACGCCGCCATCGCTGGCGTCCAAAAGGGCGACGCCGAAGCCTCGCGCGCTATCCGGGAGCAGGGCCTGAACGCGGAGCTCAACGCGCTCGGCAACGCAGTCAAGGAGCTGAACATCGCCGTCGGTGAGTCCGGAATCCTGGCCGCAATGACCGATGTCGTGAAGGGGGTGACGGAACTCGTCAAGTGGGTCGCCGAATTGAACCCCGCCATCCTGCGGTGGGCGACTTACATTTTGATGGTCGGCGCCGCGCTCGCGCCAGTGCTCATCGTGGTTGGTAAAACCGTCTGGGCCCTCGGCCAGCTGGGTATCACCCTCACCAGCATTTCTGCCTGGTTCTCGTCCGCAGGTGCCGCGTTCACCGCGTTCCGTCTGTGGCTCATGGGTCTGTTGCCGTCCAGCGCTGCGGCGATGTCGGCGCTTACCTCGGTCATCGGCGCAATCAAGGCGGTCGGCCTCGCCGTCCTCGCCATTCCTGGGTTGCCCTACATTCTCCTCGGCCTCGGCGCCGCTGCGCTCATCTACGCATTCTGGGACCAAATCACGGGCGTTCTCACATCGCTTTTCGACTGGATTACCGAGAAGTGGAACGCCTTTTGGAACTCCATCGGCGAGAAGAAGATCTTCGGCAAGAAGGTCGGCGACGTCTGGGACCAGTCCGTCATCGGCAGCATCGTCAACACCGTCACAGGCTATGAAGACAACGCCCCCGCGTTCTCCGACGGCGGCCGCGTCCGTGGCCCCGGCACCAGCCGGTCGGACTCCATCTGGGCACGCCTGTCCGATGGCGAGAACGTCACGAACGCCCGGGCGTCCCGCTTCTGGGGGCAGGGCTTCATGGACGCGGTCAACAACATGGACCCCAGCGCGGTGCTCGCCCCGGTGGCCGTTCCGGTCCGCGACCAGGCGCCGCTCGCTGAACTCCACCCGGTGACCCTGAAAATCGGGCCCGAAAACTTCGGGGGCTTTTTCGGCACCCCGCACGCCGTGGAGCAAATCCAGCGCCACCTCACACGCCAATCGAACACCCGCTACGCAAGCCCCTCGAGGTCCGACCAATGACCCAGTTTCCTTGGAAAATCACACGCGGTGGTCAGGAGATCTACTTCCCCGAGGGCAGCCGCCGGTTCGTGTCCGTGAGCGTCGAGCAAATCGCTGGCGACGGCCGCCTGGACCGCGCCATTGACGGCAGCGCCATCTGGCTTGGCGACGCGGCATTTCGTCGGCACGCCGTCACGCTCTCCTGCCAAGGCCACACCACCGCGCCCGTGTTCGACGTCTGGCCGGGCCAAGTGGTCACACTCGAAGCGCCGGTCGAGTTCGCCGTCGCAGGTCCGTCCGCGACGCTGGCCTATGACCCCGTCGCCGGTTCGGTTTACGGCGTCGACGCCGACGACAACCGTCTGCCTGGAACGACCGTCGCCGGCCGTGTGGTGTCATGCCCTGGTGCCGTCGCGCTGCGGTATCGCCCGGTCATGCAATGCGTCGTTGCCAGCCGCAACGCTGACAAGACCCAAAACCGCGCAGACGCAGGGTGGACAATCCGTCTGGAAGACCTGAGTGGCGCGGAGACTGGCATCGGCGAAGACGGCGACACCATCACGTTCGCCGCGCCGGGCCTGCAAAACTACACGGCTGGCGAGGCGTTTTCGTTGTCGCTCTCTGGCAGCGTGACGTCCTCGACTGGCCTGCCAATAACGTTCGACATCGTGTCGGGCGCTCTCCCGGCTGGCCTGACCATGAACAGCGCGGGCGTCATCTCTGGGACGCCGACCGCCCATGGTGTGTCCGTTGCCGTTGTGCGCGCGCAGTCCGGCGGTGTCGCAGCGACGCAAACCGTCCCGTTCTACGACGCGCTGCCGACCATCACTTCGAACGGAATCTCCCTTCAGGAATACGCCGTTGACACGGCCTATTCGCTGGACCTGAACACGCTCGTCGACGTCACGGGGACCGATGAAGAACCGGTGTTCGCGCTGGTCTCGGGAAGCGTGCCGACGGGCCTGTCGCTCGCTGATGGGGTGCTGTCAGGAACGCCGACGTCGTTTGGCGCTGTGGCTGCGACGTTCAGTGCGACCTTGCCGACCGGGCAGTCCACGGAACTGACTGTCGCTTTCTTCCTGCAAAACCCTGACTTTTACCCTGACGCAGTCATTTTGGGTGGCACTGCGCAGACCTGGGTCGACAGTGCGGCTTTTCTCAACACCACCTACGACGCCTGCGATTTTACTGCGAGCGGTGTGCTCACCGTGCTGCAGGCTGGGTGGGTGGAATACATCATAGTTGGCGGCGGTGGCGGCGGCGGTTCCGTGTCCTCGACAGCTGGCGGTGGCGGCGGCAGCGCCGGCGGCTTCCGCCGGGAGCGCATATACCTGCCTGTCGGCACTTACACCGTCACTATTGGCGGCGGTGGCGGCCCCGGCGCTGCAGGCAGCATTACGTCCTTTGGTGCGGTGGGACTGACGGGTGCAAACATTTTTGGCGGGACCCGCGGCGGAACAACGAGCCAAGCTGGCGTTGGCTCGTCTGGCTCGTCTGGGTCGGGCGGCGGCGGCTCGGCAACAGCAGGGGGTGCCGGTGGCGTCGCATCAGCCTCCGACTACGGCTCGAACGGCGGAGCAGGAAACACCAGCTCCACGGCGGCATCGCAAAACGGCGGCGGCGGTGGAGGATTCTCTGAGGCTGGCCTGCCCGGATCGAACGGCCGCGGCCATGGTGGCGGCGGAGTCAAGGTTCGACTGTGGGAAACGCTCGTATTCTGCGGCGGAGGCGGCGGTGGCGCGGGCAACGGAGGCAGCAACAACGGCGCCGGCGGCGCCGGCGGCGGCGGGAACGGTGGTTCGTCGAACGCCAGCGGCGCATCCGCCGCCGCTAACACCGGCGGCGGGGGTGGCGGTGCTGGCGGCGGCCCATC
This sequence comes from Ruixingdingia sedimenti, assembly GCF_031432425.1. Taxonomy (NCBI): domain Bacteria; kingdom Pseudomonadati; phylum Pseudomonadota; class Alphaproteobacteria; order Rhodobacterales; family Paracoccaceae; genus Ruixingdingia; species Ruixingdingia sedimenti. Next base: position 12,268 of record NZ_JAVKPH010000037.1, read on the forward strand.
GGGTTCGCGCACCGGCGGACAGGGCGGCAGCGGCCGCGCGATATTCATCGTCAAGAGAAGGACGGCTTCTTAATGTCCAACGTTCGCATCGCGCTCGTGAGCGCTGAAAACATTGTGGAAAACGTCATCGAAATCCCGGAGGGGCAGGGGCCGGAATACGCTTCTGAAATTCTTAGCCTGCCCGGAAATTGGGTGGTCGACACATTTGGGGAGGCCGGTCCTGGCGCCCTATTTGACCAGGCAACAGGGCGGTTCTCGCCGCCCGATATGCCCATCGAGGAGCCCACGGAATGAGCGTCCCCTACGTCGCCATCGTCTCCCCCACAGAAGAGTGGAACCCCGCCGTCCACCAGCGGCGGGACCTGCTGCCGCTGTCCCTCGAAATCGAGGGGCGGGACTCGTCGGTGCCCACGGCGACGCTGTCGGTTCAGAATCCGAACCTCGCGCCGTCGGAGCTGTCCGACAAGAGGATCCTCATTTCGGACCGTGGCCGTCTCATCTTTGACGGTATCCTTGAACCGGCGCCCATTGGCTTGGTCGACGACGTCATCACGCTCCTGGCGAACGCCCGACCGCCGGTCGAAGAGGACCTGAAAGCGGCCATGAACGCCCTGGCGACGCCGCTGAAAGTGAGCCCATATTGGGAGCCTCTCTGCGTCCCCCAGGGTCAAGAGGAAGAGTGGTCGGAAATCCTCGCGGCCCGCGCCTCGGTCGTGGCCCACAGCCGCATCCAGGGCGCGCCGTCGGTTGTCGACGCGCTGACCGGTTCCACCGTGCTGACCGTGAAGCCGCGCAAGGGACGCGTGCGCTACCAGGAGGGCGAGAAAATCGCCGGAACCTACGGCGTGAAATTGAAAGCCGCGTGGAAGGAACTGGTCACGCAGCCTATCGAACTGAACATCAAGTCTGAAGACTCCTCGGGGATCTTCGACAGACTTGAGACATACACTTGGGAGGGCATCGTCGAGAACTTCCCGAAAGCGGGCGACACCCTGGGCGACGGCTTCTCCGTGCTCCGCTCCGAATGTGAGCTTGACGTGGAAGACGACCGCGCCGACCCGCCGGTCATCGTTCCTGTCGAGGAATTCGTTGCCAGCTTCGTCCCTGGCGAAGCGGAGCTGGATCCCTTCATCAAAAAACTTGGAACCCAGAAAGTGAAGTTCCAATGCGCCGCCATCCGCGCGCGCCTCAACCTGGAATACCGCTGGGAAGCGGAGCGCACGGAAACCGCTGAATTCAAATTCCCCATCGTCGCGCAGCCCGGCGCAACGAACGCCGAGGAGAACATTGAAGAATTGAGCCTTCGCCCGCTGACCGACGGAACCGGCGCGCGCTCCTGGCAGCCGAACACCGCATACGAAGTCGGCGACGAAATCGCCGATGGCCGGTTCATCTACCGCTGCCGCGTCGACCACACCTCGGGAGCCACCCGGACCGGGGCAGAGTGGGTCTTTGTCGGCGAGACGAACTATCTTGCTGCGCGCCGTATCTCCTCCTTCTTCCGCTCCGCCCGGGGCGCGGCCGTCCTCGCGCACGCACTGGAACGGGCCAAGACCCGCGCCCGTTTCGCTGCCCGCAAGGTCCGTGTGTCGTTCGAAGCCGCCATGCCGAAACCGTGGCACGTCACAGAAGACATGCGCATCGCGCTTGATGCGGGCCCCGCGCCCAACCGACTCCCAGGCGGCTACGCCACCGGCCGCTTGGTCGAATACCGCCTGACGTGGGACCGTGGCGAGCGCTTGTTCTCAGGCGTCATCGCATGCTGCGTAGGCACCGGCGTCCTGTCTGAACCGACGCTGGGTGCCGTCACCGGCAGCGCTCCTGGCGCCTCTGGCCGTGTCGAAGTGGTCGTCGAGAACGACCGTGAAGCGCAGCGCGAGGCGCTGGAAAACGCGCAGACGGTCGTCGAGGGCGAGCCCTCGTTCAACCTCGAACAGCTGCCCGAAACCATCATCCGCATCACCACGACGCCGGCCGCAGCAACCAGTTTTGAGAGCGACATTTCTGTCCCTATTTCCGGTTCGCTGGGGTTCCCGCTCCAGGCCCCCATTGAGGTTTGACCATGCAGTTTGAACGGAAAATCGCCGGCGCCGCACTGAAAGATCCGACGCCTCCGGCCGTCGAGCCGACCGGCGAACAGAAGGGCGGCAGCCTGGAAATCAAGGGCGGCACCGTGTCGCCGAAGGTGTCGCCCCACAAGGACTGGCGGCACGTCATCGCGCACAATTTCGAACTGCGGAACAACGTGCGGACCTTGTTCTACTGGGACAACACCTTCACCGGAGAGTCCAGCTATGAAGTGAACCTGGACTTCGCTTACCACCTCATTCGCTCCGGGCCGACGCTCGAATTCACGCTCAAAAAGCCCGATGGCGTGCCAGAGGACCAGGGTATCCTTTTCGAGGATGGCGCCGTGGGAACCCGCGACCGTATTCGCATTGCGGACGTCCAGATCTATTACCCGCAAGCGACGACGCTGAACTTCAGCAGCGAGTTCGTATTCGGAACATACGGCCACAAGCCCCGGCGCTGGACCCTCGCAGAGCTGACCGCGCTGCTCCCGTCAAGCGAAGAAGCTCCCAACCCCGTCATCACCGGCCTGACCTTGGGTGGCGGGGCAGGGATGCCAGACTTCGTGCGCGGCTTGGAAGAGCGCTCGCTTCAAGACGTGCTTGCTCCACACCAAACCGAGGGCTTCGACGCGGAAACGTGGGAAGGTCCGCTGACGCGCGCCGCAGGAACGACTGACTACCTGCGTCTCATGTATAATGAACAGACCGGGAAATGCCTGGTATTGGCTCTGTCCATCGGTGTGGTTGGCGACGCAGATCCCAATATGGTTCCGGTCGAACCGCCCACGCTTCCCAACGAGGGGTCGACCGACGCACCCACCCCATCCAATCCATGGGGTGGCGGAAGCGGCGGCCCGCGCCTGCCGGCTGCGACTGGCGACGAATACAGCTACACGGACGAGAACGGGAACCCGCTGGCGGCCACGCCGGCCCCGGCTGGGAACGGCACGGTCTACGCCCTCCACCCCGATGGGTTCTCGTGCTCGCAAGACGGCGGCCGCAGCTGGGACCTGCGTCAGCTGTCCAACCCCGGCACGCTCATCGACATCGCAGCGGGCCCGGGCGGGGTCTATCTCTTGACCGAAGACGGCGACGTGTGGCTCGGAACCGGCGGGCCCAAGGGGCAGTTCGCAAAGCTGCCGCTGACCGACGTATCGGCCGGGGCGGAGGCGGAAGTCGAACTGGTGAACGGCGGCTTCGAGTTGGGCGACCTCACCGGTTGGACGCTCGTCCAGGGCGACGAGCCGCAGGTTGTCGACACCGCGACGCCGCCCCAGCGCGACGGGAAATACTACCTGACGCGTGACTGGCGCATCATCTCTGCCCAGGACTTCTCCATAGAACAGACCGTCGCACTGCCTGCGTCGGTGGTCGGCGAAACCGGAAAACTGCGGCTGTATGCGGACGTTCTCACCGAGAATGCAGACATCGGGAAGGTCGAGATCCTCGACGGCACAGAGGTCGTCGTTCCGGCGGACAATTTCGCACTGACATACAGCGGCGGCACCTTCCGCGCGAATGGGTTTGCTTCATCGCCCACCGCCGGCACTCTGAATCTCATCGGCACCCCAACTGGCGGTTCGGTCGGCTCGTGGTCTGTCTCTGACGGCTACACGGGTATCCAGCTGAATGGTAACGAAGGCCAGAACGTCAACGGGTCCATAAACTGGCGCGTGGAGACTTCCACCGGCGACCTGTTCGACGGCTTTGTCGCGCTGCGGATCTTCGACCTCGACACCTCTAACGGATTCGTAGAGGGCCTCGAGATTCAGGGCGTGACTTCCTACGACTTGCTGTCGTCGTCCGTGACGGCGTTCGACATGGGCTTCGAAAAATTCAACTTCAACGGCGCGCCGGTGAACACCGCCGGCGACCAGCCTGCCGGACGCTTTCATGTCGTAGTCCGGTCGACCTTCGGCTTCACATACCAGGGCCGCTGGGTCGCCGGTCTCGGCATGAAAGGCCCCGGCTCGGCAGCCGTGCCACCCGCCACCGTGCTCGCCACAGCGCAGTCCGACGCCAGCGCCTGGCGCCGTGTGACGGCTGAATACAATGGAGAACTGCCCGCGCGCGTCACGGTCCGCGTGTCCGGCCAGGCAGTCGGCGGCTATGCCGACGTCTACGTCGACAACGTCGCGTTGACGCTGCCAGGCGTGTCCGAAGAGTTGAAAGCGGGTGCGATTTCACACGTGCGCGCAAACAGCGAAGGTGGAGGAGCGGATCTGTTCATCGGTGACACCGTCGTCTCCCGTCGCGCTGGCATGTCGCCAGATGAAAACGCAGCAACACACCCAGGCCCCGGCGACGGCATTGCATTGTTCGCCACGCCCGGCGAGGCTCTGGTCTCGTCCGGCGACGGCAGGCAAAAGACGGTCGCGAGCGGCACGCGGTTGGCGATCTTTGCTGGCCAAGCATGGGAAAGCCACACGCTCCCCGACGGGCAGGCCGCGTGCGCGGTCCTGAATGAGCCGGTCTGGTGCATCGCTACGCCCATCGGGCAGTTGTTCCGCTATGAGTTCGTGACGGCCGCCCTACAAGCCCCTGTCGTGGTTGGCCCGGACGGCCACCTGGCGGGGGATTTCAAGCGCAGAGGGGCGGTGCTCACCTCGCGCGAGGGCGCCATCGACTTCGTGGGCGCCACCGGCAACGCGTCTTCCTGGGCCACGCAGCCGGTGAACGCCAGCGCGCCAGCGCGCCAGTCCTGCTGCTTGGATAGCGGCCGGTATCTGGGCCACCCCAAAGGTGCGTATTCCCTGTTCTGGTCGGACAATCCTGTCCAGCCGAACTCGTGGCAATACGCCGGCCGCCTCGAGCGCCCCATCCTCAAAATCGTGGAGGTTCGGTGAGGCGAAAACAACAGCAATGCAGCCGCACAATATTTTGTTGCGGCTGCGTTTTTACCTACCTGACCAGGGACAGGGAATAACCGGAGGACGCGAATGCGCCCCATCAAGAAGTTGCTATGGGTGTCGGACGGGCACGCATGTTCGACCGAAAGCGCCCAGGAGTTTGAACGGTTCTCCTGGCTGGGTCATTTCATCGCCAAGGAAAAGCCAGACACCATCGTTTTCGGCGGGGACTTCTGGGACAACCCATCGCTGAACACACACAAGGGCTCGACGTTGCTGCCGTCGGCCGGGAAAGAGGCCCCAGGCGCAGCCGCCAAACACGACATCCTCAAAGACTGGAACGCGGGCCGCGACGCCATGATGAAGATCCTCGGGGTCTTCAAAGCCGACAACGAGCGGCACCGAAAAGCCGGTCACCGCGAACGCATATACGACCCGGACGCATATTACCTGGAAGGCAACCACGAGGAGTTCTGGACGCGGGCGCGCATCAAGCACCCCAGCATCGGATCCTTGGTATCGAACGAAGCCGCCATCGAGTTCCTGAACGGCGTCGGAATCCAATGGGTCCCTGCGCGCGAGAAGCTGCTGCTGGGCGGCGTGGCGTTCCAGCACATACACCCCGACGGGCGCGGCCAGCCCATCGTCCTCAACAGCCTCCTTCCTGAACTGCTCATGTCGAACGTGTCCGGCCACACCCACGGCTACGGCGAGCGCGAGAAGATCCGGGCCGACGGGAAGGTCCAGCGCGCCATTGTCGGCGGATGCTGGAAAAGCCCGGAACGCCTGGGCACGAAAGACCGGCCCGGCCTCCTGCTCATGGAAGACGTCTTCCAGGGCGAGTTCCACCACAAGTTCATCCCGCAGCATGTCGTCGCCCGCGAATACCGCTCTATCACCTGGGGGCTCGCCGCAGCATGACCATCTCGAAGCGCGAACAGGACCGTTTGTTGTCGGAAAACTTCCGGCAAATCGAGCGTTTCGCAACGATGTTCTGGCGCGCGAACAAGAACCTCGAGCTCGAAGAGTGCATCGGCGAGGCGCTGCTCGAAGTCACGCGATGTGTCGGCCGATTCGACCCAAATCGTGGCGTGAAATTCACAAGCTGGGCGTGGGTCGTCATAAAACGCCGACTCTCGAACTACCGCCGTGACCTGGGCGTGCGCGACGGCCTGGGCGACGCAGACACAGACGCGGTCGAGGCCTACCTCCACGACACCGAAACGGTCGAGGATCTTATCGACCGGTCCAGGTTGCAGGAACATCTGGACGAGCGCGCGCCGGTCCTGTCCAGGTTCCTCATGGGTCACACGTTCACTGACCTCGCCGCCGCAGAAGCGGTTGACAAGAGCACGGTATCGCGCCGGGCCGCCAAAGAGACCGACGCCCTACGCGAGATTCTGGGGCAGGGCGCAACGGTGGTGGCCGGGAAGTGAATAACGGGGAAACGATGGAGTTTCCCCCAAAATGTCCCTGAAACGCATTGTCCTGCACTGGTCCGCCGGGGGAAACACCCCGTCTGCGCTTGACCGCCAGCATTACCATTTCATCGTCGGCGGGGACGGGGCCGTGGTCCGTGGTCTCCACGCGCCCGAGGCGAACATCGCGCCGAAGAAGGGTGCCTATGCCGCGCACACTCTGAACCTGAACACCGGCAGCATCGGTGTCGCGATGGCCGGCATGGCCGGCGCCGTCGAGCGCCCGTTCAACGCCGGCCGTTCGCCGCTGACCGCCGTCCAGGTGGACGCGTTCGCGCGCCTCGTCGCGCAGCTCTGCCGCCAGTATGGCATCCCCGTCACCCGCGAGACCGTCCTCAGCCATGCCGAAGTCCAGCCCACGCTGAAGGTCCAGCAGCGCGGCAAGTGGGACATCTGCTGGCTGCCCGGCATGACCGGCCCCGCTGACCCCGTCAAAGTGGGGGACATCCTCCGCGCCCGTATCACCGCCGCGCTGGGAGCTGCGAAATGAACCCAAAGGCCTTCTTCTCCTCGGTCGCTGACCTGCTTCCGAACGGCGCCGCCGCAGCCGCCCTGGCTGGTGTCGCCGGTGGCGTTGTCCATTGGATTGTGAACCGGAAGAACCCGCGCGCTGGCATCCTGGCCGTCGTCGTTGGCGGGATGACCGCCGTCTACATCGGACCGTTCGCCTCCTCGATTATCGGCCTGCCCATCGTGGCAGTGAACGCGATGACAGGCGGCGACGCGGACCCTGGGATGTTCGGCGCATTCGTCTGTGGCTTGGCCGGCGTCTCCATAGTCGAGCTGATTGCCGACTTCGTCGAGCGTCGGAAGCGGGACCTGAAGAACGACGCGCCAATCTCCAGCCCGGAGGACAATGGCGATGAACCGGCATGAACGCTCACGGGCAACCCAAACATGGCGGTCCTGGAAGGCCGGGGCCGTCGTCCTCTTCGTCTACGTCCTGGTGATGGTGCTGATATGATTGCCGCGCTTCTCACAAAGAACTGGCTGCGCCTCGCGCTCGCCGCCGCGCTCGCCCTCGCCGTGGGTTGGGTCGTGTTCGAGCTGCGGGCCGGTGCCCGTGCGGCCGCGCGTGTGGAGCAGCTGGAACAGGAACTGGCGGCCGCCGCGCAACGGGACCGGATCCGCGCCGCGCTGAACGCGGCCGAAGCCCTGCGCCTGGAACAAGAACAAAATGACCGTCTCACTTTCGGGAGGCTTTCCGATGAAGCCATTGCTGACCCTTCTGCTCCTGAGTCTGCTCTCGGGCTGCGCAACGTCCAGCGCCTCAATCAGATCCGCTGACATCCCGCCGTCGCTCCTGGTGCCGTGCGCGCAGGGTGTGCTGCTGCCTGAGCGCGACTTGACCCGTGGCGAAACTGAAAGGTTCTGGATGCAAGACCGCCTGGCGCTGCGCGAGTGCCGCACACGGCATGGCGGGTTGGCGGCGGCGGTAACGGCAAACCCCTGAAAAGAATCTGCAATCCAGGGTCTTTCCTTTCAAAAGCAGGCCCCCACCTGGCATCCACCGAACCAGAGAACTTCCACCTTGCAACGCACAGAAAACGGATCAATACCAATAGCTTACAGCCCCGCAGAGGTCGCGGCGCTGCTTGCTGTGCCGTATTCGACCGTTTGCGCTGAGATACGGGCGGGGCGTCTCACGGCAAGGCGTATCGGCAAAACATACCGCGTTCACCGCGACAGCTTGGATGAGTATTTGAAATGGCCAGACCCCAAAAACCAGCCCGTCTCTACCAGCGCCCCGACACGGGCGAGTGGGTCATCCGTGACGCCGGCAAGGACGTCCGCACCGGGCAGCGCGGCGACGGCGGCCGAGGCGCTGCTGAAGAAGCTTTCAGCAAATACCTCGCGCAAAAGCTGACGAAGACAGACCCCAACCGCGACCCGCAAAACCTGCGGGACGTGTCAGTGGGCGTGGTCCTGACGCACTACCTGGAAACCCTCCGTGAGGAAATGGCCGCCCCCGAACGGCAAGCGCACGCTGTCAAAGCAATGTCGGCGTTCTGGTCGTCGAAGACGGTGGCTGACGTCTCAGAAGAGACGTGCCGCGCCTATGTTAAAACCCGCCCGTCTGCGTCCACCGCGCGCCGCGAGCTTGGCGTGCTGCGCGCCGCGCTGAACAAAGCGCACCGGTCACGTATGCTCATCGGCGCCCCGGCCGTCTGGATGCCACCGAAGGGCGCGCCAAGGCCGGACTGGTTGACACGCGACGAGTTCGCTCGGTTGCTCTGGGCATTGTGGCGCCAGAAGCGCAGCAAGCACGCCGCACGCTTGGCCCTGTGCCAGTTCTATACGGGCAGCCGTCCGCGAACCGTTGCTCGCACGACGTGGGCCCGACGCGCCGACGGCCCCTGGGTGGATCTCGAACAAGAGATCTGGTGGCGCAGCGGCGACGACGAGCTGGAAACCGTGAAGAAGCGCCGGCCGCACGTCATCCCCGAGCGACTGGTTGCGCACCTTCGTCGGTGGAAACGGATCCACGGCGGCACTTACATCGCGGAAACCGCGCGCGACCCGGGCCAGCCCGTGTGGGACATCGGGAAAGCGTTGGAAGGCGCCGCCGTCAGGGCAGGGGTCAAGCGCATCACGCCGCACACACTGAAACACACGTCCATCACGCTGTTCATCCAGTCGGGCGGCAGCGCCGAGGACGCGTCCGACTATTTCTCGACGTCCATCGAGACCATCCAAAGCAACTACTGGCACCACTCGCCGAAGCACCAGGCGAGGGCCAAGGTCCAGATCTCAAACCTCGGCAAGCGGCCGAGATGAAAAGGGCCCCGCGAGGCGGGGCCCTTGGTCATTCGAGGGGAAGTTCGCCTTGCTCAAACAGGTCTTCCGCTTCGACCTGACGCGTCAAGACCTTATAGAACGCAGATTCCCCCGAGCTGCCGGGCTTGAACGTCCTTGTCGTTAGGTCTTCGTCCTTCAAGTGGACGTCTTCCAAGACCTTCGCATAGGCCTCAACCGGCACGACCTTGCCGTGCATCTTTGCCAGGTCGCAGTAGATGTCCTTCAGGTGGCGCATGAACGCACGGAAGGCGTTCGTCTTCGGCAAGATGCCGCTCTTGCGTGACGTGTCGGCCCAAGCATCGGGCCACTTGCCACGGACCGCGCGGAAGTAGTTGTCGACGTTGTCGGCGATGTCGAAGTCTCCATCCTCGCCAGAAATGAACATGTTCCTGAACGGCGTCCGCCGCTCTTCGTCACCTCGCACGGGTTCCAGCTTGCGGCCGTCGATGTAGGCGTTTCGGTCTGCGAACGGGTCCCGCGAAATAAGGTTGGTCAGTGCTTCCACAAAGGCGGCCTGCGTGATGGTCTCGCCGGTCCGTCCTGGCGTAACATATCCAAGCCTCTTGATGCGCTGGTGGAATGGGCTCGATTTCAGCCCATCCAATCCGACGGCGATGTTGTGGGCCGTGCGGAACGGGCTCCGCGCCTTCGACAGATCTTCCAGTTCATAGACCAGGCTGCGGCTGACCTTCGTTTGTGCCAGGTTCACCGTGGCGAAAATCTGCGCCTGCACTGAAAGGTCCGCACCCACAAATATGGACACGTTCAGGTCAAACTCGGCGCCTCCGATGTCATACTTCTCGTCTTCGTTGAAGAAGCCCGCCAGCCGGTGCTGGCCATCGAGGACCCTGGCGATCTTGCCGAATGGGATCTCCTTCCCATCGCCGGTGTCCTTTGCGACATGTGCCTCGAAGAGGGTCATCTCGCGTTTGTCGGGGTCGTAGCGCACGCACGCTTCGTCGATGGCTACAATGATGGCCGTTGGGAAGGTTGGGTCCGGTGACAAAATGTAGTCGCGGATCTTCTTCACCCGGTCCTTGTTGATTGGGCGCTGCACACCAAGGTATCGTTCAACGTCCCGCTCTTCATTGGCAAGGCGCCGCACATCGCTGAACGTGATGTCCGTCACGACTTCGGCTGGAAGGCATGCAGAGAAGAACGAGCCATTCTTTTGCTTCACTTCTTGAACGGGGAAGGGGCCGACAAGTTTCTCTGCCATCACTGTTCACCCCTGCGCCGTGCCATCTTTTCCTTGAAGTCTTCTTCTTCGCTCTTCTGTGCCGTCTCGAGTGAGAAGTTTACTGGTCCTTTTTCCCAAAGAATGACCGAATACCAGATGAGAAGCGAAGCGATATATAACATGTATCCCTTCTGCTGAAGGAAAATGGAAATGTATGTTGTTGAAAATACTGCGTTGTTTGTGTTTGCCCCGGCATAGGCGATGAGCGTTAGAATCAGAATAATGATTGAAGTGAGAAACACTTTTTCGATTCCGCGCATTACGCCGCTGATGTCCTTGATGGTTAGCTTAACCTCCTTCTTTTCATAGGCATCATACACCTCGAACACGACATAAAGCATCGGGGCAAGGAATGCCGCCGAATAGACGAACATTTCAGTCAGAGTTAGCCGCCGCAGCACCTCGTCAAAGAACTGCTTCCAAACCTCGCCACCACCCGTCTTCGGGCTGCTTAGCGCAATGCTGGCGAGCACAGGAGACGTTGAGACCACCCACAAGAAAAAGGCCTTCCACCCTGCGGCCTTCCAGTCTTCTTTCTTGTAGCCCCGAATGAACTGAATAGCGGCTCCGCACAGCAAGGCCAAAACCGCTAAACTAAGCGCAAGATTAATGATGAACGCCATCACACAGATTTTCCCAAGGTTCAGTCGCACACTGCTTTGGAAGCATGGCGAAATCAAGCCTCGGTTGTGAACGCCCGCTCTTCGTATGCCCGCCGCAGCTGCTCCACCGCCTCTTCCCGCACGCGCTCCGTCGGCCACTCGCCCGGGCCGTTCACGCACCGGTCCACCTGGACGACACCACCGCAGGGCAGGGGGTGTGTGAACCGGACGAACGTGAACCGTGGGTCGCTGACCAGCGGGGAAGGGGCATCGGTGATGGCGGCGGGGGAGAAGGTCATGGGGCGGCCTGGCGGGCTCGGTGCGCCGCAAGAACCAACAGGCGAGCGTGAGCTGATGGCGCCTCAATAAAGGCTGCCATCGCGTAAAAAATCGCAGCCGTTTTGTCATCGCCTTCCGTGGCGTTCATCATGGCTTCGTATTGCTCTGCGCTCAACCCAAACGTCGTAGCAATGGATTCGTGCGTGAATCGTCCTGCTTCTGCATTGCAGAAGGCATGCGCATACCTGGAGGTGGCATGGTAAAAGTCTGTTATGACGCGGACGGGCCGGCCATCCAGCCATTCACCGTCTATAGTCTGCATCACGCCACCCCCGCCCGTATCGCCGCGAGCCGCAGCTTGTCGTGGGCCGACCCGAACAACAGACGGATGTGCTCGGCCGGCAGGATTTCCAGTGTCGCGTCTTTGAACGGCTGCTGCCTTTTGCGCACGATATCCAGGATGCCTGGCAGCTCCGCCGCCCCTTCACTGACATAGACCGTGGGCGAACAGACAATGCGCATCGACTTGGGCATAGATGCGCTCGCGACGATGGCGCCGGTGATGTCGCGGCCGAAGGCGTAGGCCTCGGCCATGTTGCGGAAGACGACGATGGGGAGTGTCATGGCGCCACCCGCTCGGCCTGCGCGGCCGCCGCCCAAGCCATGCGCTGGTGGGCGGAAAGACCGGCCACCTTGGCGTCGAAGTTGCACCGCATCAGATGGGCGGTGTGTTCCATCGCAGCGTTCATCGGCTCGCACTCATGGATGAAATATCTGCCGTCTGGCATGCGGTATGACATCGACACCATAAGCTTGCGGTTGTGGATCCACGATACGAGCCCGCTCACCACGCGCGCCGGGTCGAACGCGAACGGGTCCGGGGCAGGGTGGTTGGTCATGGCTTGCTCCCGGCATACCGGCCCGTGCGGGTCTCGCGCTCGAAGCGCGGCAACTGGCTTGGGCGGGTCGCCTTCCAGGCCTCCATCTTCATCACCTCGTGGGCCGATGGTGGGTTGTCGCCGCCGATGCGCTTGAAGATGGCGACCATCTTCTTCGCCTCTGTGCGGCGCCGCTTGTGCCGGGATCCTTTGGAAAGCTGTTCGGTCATGCCGGCCTCCACGTCACGGTGGTTTCCTTGCCGCCGTTCAGCTCCTGCCACTCGCCATCCTCGCTGCGGAAGTAGGCCTTGCCGGTGATGGTGCGCGAGCCGTCGGCGGCTTGGGTAGCGGCGCCGGCCTTCTGCGCACGGCGGGCCTTGCGGTTGCCCGGAAGGGGCATGGCTGGGGCAGGGGCGACGGCGGTCTTCCAGTCGATGTCAAGATCCATCGTCATGAGGTCGGTGAAGCCGACGCGCTGGCCCATCGGGACGACGACTTCTTCGGCGGGCTCGGATGGCTGCGGCTTGCCGCCCCAGATGTCGTCAAGAATGGCCTTGGCCCGGGGCGGGTGCTGCCCGGCGACGTTCGTGGCGAAGTGCTCTGCGGCTTGAGCTCGGGTGATGCGTGGGGTGTTCATGCCGCACCGCCTTCCGCGCCGGCAACGAGCGTGTTGTCGAAGTCGAAGACGTCGGTGTAGTCGACATCCAGTTCCATGTGCAGGATCTGGTCGCCTGGCTTACCGGTTGCGTATGCCTTTTCGAGCGATGAGAACACGCCCTGGACCTGCCACCCCGGTCCGGATGGTTTGTCGATGTTGGCAAGAATGTAGATCTTCATGGGGCAAGTTCCTCCTCTTTTCCCTTGGGGAGGAATTAGGTAAGAAGGGACACGATCCAAAACTTCCGCACTGAAACGCCCAGAAACCACCCGAAATCACAGGAAATGACCAGCAATACCGGAAACATTTTCCTGCACAATCAATAGCCTTACGCACCCACCGCTGCCCTCCGAAGGCAGAGGTCACAGGTTCGAATCCTGTCGGGTGCGCCACCCCCCCCCCCAGATCCGTCCCCGCAGGGGTGTGTGTGTGGCCATAGGCCCTTCCTCTGCCTGCCATCGCCCGCTTTCCGTACCGGCAGATCGCCCTGTGCCTGCACCCCCGGCGGGGTAGACTGCCGCCCGGAAGTTGCAGGAGGATGGCATGGGGCAGGGGGGCGCGGGGTTGACGGCGCGGCTGGCAGGGCATGTGGCAGAGGTGGCGAACCGGCCGCTGACCGGTGCGGATACCGAGGCGATGCGGCGGCTCTTCCTCGACAATTTCATCGTCTCGCTCTGGGGCATCACCCGGCCGGCGGCGCGGCAGATCGCGGGCTGGTCGCGCCGGTTCGCGGGCACCGGCCCGGCGATGGTGCTGGGGGCGGACTGGACGGCCGACCCGTCGGTCGCGGCGCTGGTGCACGGCACGGCGGGCCACAGCTATGAACTGGACGACACCCATGACGTGACCACCAGCCACCCGGGCTGCGCCGTCATCCCCGCGGCGCTGGCGGTGGCGGCGGAAACCGGCGCAGGGCAGGCCGACCTGCTGCGCGCCTGCGCGGCGGGATACGAGGCGATGGCGCTGGTCGGCATGGCGGCGGGGGGCATGCAGACGGTGCACCGCGGCTTCCACCCGACCCCGGTCTACGGATCCTTCGGTGCGGCGACGGCGGCGTGGTGCCTGCGGTCCTGGGCGCAGGGGCGCGCGGTGATGGCGGCGGACCTGCAACGGCTGTGGGGGCTGTCGCTGTCGCAGGCCTGCGGTTCGATGCAGTTTTCCATGGAATCCACGGGGGGCGAGATCAAGCGCGTGCATGCCGGGTTGGGGGCGCGCAACGGCGTGCTGGCGGCGGATTTCGCCGGCCTGCCGGATGTGACCGCGCCGCTGCAATCGGCCGAAGGCGCCTATGGCGTCGCCGGCATCTTCGGCGGGCCGCTGAACGAGGTGACGCCGGGCGCGGCGTTGCAGATCCATGTCATCAGCCTCAAACCCTATTCCTGCTGCCGGCTGTTCCATTCCACCATCGACGCGCTGCGCGAGGTGACGGACGGCTTCACCCGCCCGGTGGAGGAGATCGCGGACATCCTGATCACCGGCCCCCGCCTGATCGCGGAACAGCACATGACGCGGGCGGAATCGGTGATGACCGCGCAATACAGCTGCCCCTATATCGTCGGCGCGACGCTGGCCTACGGGCCCACGCGCTATGACGCCTATGGCGAGGCGTTCCTGACCGACCGCCGCATCCTCGATCTGGCCGCGAAGGTCCGGTTCGAGGTCGATGCGGATATGGAGCGCACCTATTACCCCCGCCAGTTCGCCACCGGCGTGCGGATGCGCTTTGCCGACGGCACCACCCGCGCAGCGATGGTGGCCGACAGTCTGGGCACCGCGCGCAGGCCGATGGGCATCGACCAGATCATCGCCAAGGGCGACGGGCTGGCGCATCAGGGCAGTTTTCCCACCGGGCAGGATCTGGCGGCGGTGATCTGGAACGACGCCGCGACGCCGGCGGATTTCGCCCGCGCGCTCAACCCCCGCTGATGGAGGGAACACCATGACCGACAGCCTGCACGCCCGGATCCAGCGCGTTATCGACATCGAGGACATCCGGACCCTGATGGCGAAATACTGCCACGGGATCGACAGGAAAGACGAAGAAACCTTCATGGGCATCTGGGCCGCGGACGGCGCCTATATGCTGCCCCGGGGCGAGGCGAGGGGGACGGACGAGATCCGCGCGCTGGTGCACAGGGTCTGGCGGCAGGTGCCGAAATGCCACCACCACATCACCAACCCGGTGATCGAGGTGACGGGCGACACGGCCACGGCGAAAACCGATGTGATCTATTTCCGCGAAACCGATGACGGCCTGCTGCAACTGCTGTCGGGGGGGTACGATTTCGCCTATGCCCGGCGCGATGGCCTGTGGAAGACGACATATTTGAAGTTTTCCAGCTTCGTGAACGTCAGCCCGATCTTCAAGGACAACATCCGCGGCTGACCTTCGGGCGCGCGCGGCCCGCCTTCCGGCCGCGCGCCCGGCTTTCTGCATGGCGCTATCCGTGTGCGGGTGCCATTCACGATGGCTCGACCGGCGGGAACATGCGGCGGTCCGCCGATTCGTCTTGCCCGGATTTGCGGAAAAAGGTGCAAACGGATCGGCGAAAGGGGCGCTTGGCCCGCAATGGCCATCCGCCGCGCATCGGCCATGGCCCTTTCGGCGGCTTTCGGGCGATTTCGTGCGTCGGGGCTGTCCCGGCCCGGGTTTTCCGGCACGGTCATTGCAGGGACGAATTCGGCCCACATATGACCTTTCAGGCATCCCCAATTCCGGGGATCGCGGAAACAGGAGGAAACGATGCAGAACATGAAACGCAATGCCGCGTTGATCGCGCTGATTGCTGCCCTGGGTGCTGCCCCGGCCTTCGCACAAAGCACTGCGCCGGGTGGGGTGAGCCCGCCGGCGACCGACGACACCACCGTTCCGGGCACGCCCGACACCACCACCACCATCACGGTGACGCCGGGCTTCGAGGCGCCCGAAGGCTTCACCCTGGTGCCCGATTTCACCACGTTCTCGGCGGCTGAACTGACGGGCGTCGATCTTTACG
The DNA here is from genome assembly GCF_031432425.1 of Ruixingdingia sedimenti. NCBI lineage: Bacteria > Pseudomonadati > Pseudomonadota > Alphaproteobacteria > Rhodobacterales > Paracoccaceae > Ruixingdingia > Ruixingdingia sedimenti. Next base: position 28,119 of record NZ_JAVKPH010000037.1, read on the forward strand.
GCCCCGACGGGGCTCTGTTGCACAAATCGCGTGAGGGATTCATCTCGTGAATCCAGCGTGGTAGCTTGACTGCATGAGCAGACCGACACCCCCGATCTACAAGACCAGGAACTGGCCCGCCTATAACCCAGCGCTCAAGCGCCGCGGCTCTCTGACGATCTGGTTCGACCCCGCCATGACGTGGAAGGCCGCGCCGACTGGCAAGC
>NZ_JAVKPH010000038.1:0-27847 GCF_031432425.1 Ruixingdingia sedimenti
TTTCCGCTGCGCTTTCAAAGACTTCTGGATGACCTTCTGGAAGTGGGTCGCGTGGACAAAGCTGGTACCCCCCAACAATTGCATATCGTACCCGTACATTTATTCTAGGTGGAGTCGGGGGTTTCCCGCACAACCATAGGGTGTATAGTGGCGGAAGAGCCGGCAACTGGGACAAGCGGTGGAATGCAGGATATGAGAAAGGCCGCCGACTGGGTTCGTGGCCGTGTGAAGTGGTTCGACCCGGGCAAGGGCTTCGGTTTCATCCTCGCCGACGAAGGCGGGCCGGATATACTGCTGCATGCCAATGTCTTGCGCAATTTCGGCCAGGGTTCGGTCGCGGACGGGACCGGGATAGAGGTGTTGGTGCAGCGCACCGCGCGCGGCGCGCAGGCGATCGAGGTGCTGGCGATCACGCCGCCGGAACCTGCGGGCGGGGTGCTCGACGTCCCCGCAGAGGTGGTGGCCGAACTCCAGCGCCACCCGGTGCAGCCTGCCCGGGTGAAATGGTTTGACAAGGGCAAGGGCTTCGGCTTTGCCAATGTCTTCGGCCGATCCGAGGACGTGTTCGTGCATATCGAGGTGCTGCGTCAGTCGGGGCTGGCCGATCTTCAGGCGGGCGAGGCCGTGGGCCTGCGCATCGCCGAGGGCAAGCGCGGGCAGATGGCGGTGCAGGTGGTGGCATGGGACGTGGCGGTGCGGTGCGGCGGCTGACGATGCGGCGGGTAACGGGTGCGCTGGCGGCGCTGCTGCTGGCGGATGCGGCGGCGGCGGGCGTCGCCTGCGATCCGGGCGCGGTGGACCTGCGCGGCCCCTTCGGCCAGGCGCGGTTCAGCGTCGAACTGGCCGACACGCCCGTGGAACGCGCACAGGGGCTGATGTTCCGCGACAGCCTGCCGCGCGGGGCGGGGATGCTGTTCGTCCATGACGCCCCGGGCCGCGTCGCCTTCTGGATGAAGAACACGCTGATCCCGCTCGACATGATCTTTCTGGACGCGCAGGGCAGGGTGACGCGCGTGCATCCGCAGGCGGTGCCGGGGGACCTTACGCCCATCGACGGCGGCGGGGCGGTGTTCGCGGTGCTGGAAATCAACGGCGGGCTGGCCGCGCGCATGGGCATCGCCCCGGGGGCAGAGATGCGCCACCCCGCCTTCGCCGCCCACGACCCCGCCTGGCCCTGCGAGTGATCCCCTTTCCTTCGCGCGCGAATCCCGCTAGGGCTGCCCGGACGGGGCGTGGCGCAGCCTGGTAGCGCGGCGGTTTTGGGTACCGCAGGTCGCAGGTTCGAATCCTGTCGCCCCGACCATCTTTTACAGCCAGTGTCGAACGCAGCGCCGGGGGCCAGCCCCCGGACCCCCGGAGTATTTCGGGCAAGATGAAGCCGCGCCGATTTTCTTCGGAAAGCCCGTGCCGTCTTTTACCGTGAGATGAATATCCCGGGGGTTGGCCTCAGGCGCCACCCTATCCATCCGCGCAACCGGATGGTGCGATTCCCGTTCCCCGCGCCGCCCGTGCGAACCCGCCGCGGGCATTGGGCGCGGCGCATCCGGGCCGGGGTTTATCCCCGCATCCATCCACAGACCTGTCCCCCGTATCCCCCGCCGGCCTCCCGGCGGGGGTGTCCTGCGTCAAGGGGAAAAATCCCGCCGGCGGGTAAAAATTTCCGTTGCGAGGCCCGGCGATTTACGACACTTTGACGAAGTTCGCCGCGATCCCACTAGATATGGTAGGGCGCGGCGATACGCTTCCATGGAAACTGCGCCCCCTGTCGGGGGTGGGTATCTCGTGTGCGCGGCGCAGGGGGTGACGGGTTTGTTTGCGCGGATGCGGGCGGGCAGGACGGCGGGCGTGGCCCCGCGACAAGAAACGGAGACCGGGGCAGATGAAGTTCGAGCGCAAGTTCACCACCGCAAAGGCCGGCGCCTATGGCGCGATCGCCTTCACCACCACCACGTCCGAGATTCGCAACCCCGACGGCAAGGTCGTGTTCCGCAACGATGCGGTCGAGATCCCCGAGGGCTGGAGCCAGGTCGCCGCCGACGTGCTGGCGCAGAAATACTTCCGCAAGGCGGGCATCCCCGCCCGGCTCAAGCGCGTGAAGGAAAAGGGCGTGCCCGAGTTCCTGTGGCGCTCGGTTCCCGATGACAAGGCGCTGGCTGCGCTGCCCGAGGGCGAGCGGTTCACCGGCGAGACCAGCGCGCGGCAGGTCTTCGACCGGCTGGCCGGCGCCTGGGCCTATTGGGGCTGGAAGGGCGGCTATTTCACCGCCGAATCCGATGCCCGCGCCTATTACGACGAGATGCGCGCGATGCTCGCCCGGCAGATGGCGGCGCCGAATTCGCCCCAATGGTTCAACACCGGGCTGCACTGGGCCTATGGCATCGACGGGCCGGGGCAGGGGCATTTCTATGTCGACCATACCACCGGCAAGCTGACCCGTTCCGACAGCGCCTATGAACATCCGCAGCCGCATGCCTGCTTCATCCAGTCCGTCGCCGACGATCTGGTGAACGAGGGCGGCATCATGGATCTCTGGGTCCGCGAGGCGCGGCTGTTCAAATACGGCTCGGGCACCGGCACCAACTTTTCCTCGCTGCGCGGCGAAGGCGAACGGCTGTCGGGCGGCGGCAAGTCGTCTGGCCTGATGGGTTTCCTCAAGATCGGGGACCGCGCGGCGGGGGCGATCAAGTCGGGCGGCACCACGCGGCGGGCGGCCAAGATGGTGATCTGCGACATGGATCACCCCGATATCGAACAGTTCATCAACTGGAAGGTGATCGAGGAGCAGAAGGTCGCCTCGCTCGTCGCCGGATCCAAGGCGCATGAGGCGCGGCTGAACGACATCTTCGCCGCGATCCGCGCCTGGGACGGTTCGTCCGAGGATGCGGTGGACCCGGCGAAGAACCCGGGCCTGAAATCCGCGATCCGCGCCGCGAAGAAGGCGATGATCCCCGACACCTATACCAACCGGGTGCTGCAATACGCGCGGCAGGGTTTCACCTCGATCGAATTCCCGACCTATGACACCGACTGGGATTCCGAGGCCTATATCACCGTCTCGGGCCAGAACTCCAACAACTCGGTCCGCGTGACGGATGCCTTCCTGCGCGCGGTGCGCGAGGACCGCCCGTGGGAACTGGTCCGCCGCACCGACGGCAAGGTGGCCAAGACCGTTTCGGCCCGCGAGCTCTGGGGCCAGATCGGGCATGCCGCCTGGGCCTGCGCCGACCCCGGCATCCAGTTCCACGACACGGTGAACGCTTGGCACACCTGCCCCGAGGACGGGCCGATCCGCGGCTCGAACCCCTGTTCGGAATACATGTTCCTCGACGACACCGCCTGCAACCTTGCGTCGATGAACCTGCTGACCTTCTGGAAGGACGGCCAGTTCGACGCCGAGGGCTATGTCCATGCCACGCGGCTCTGGACGGTGACGCTGGAAATCAGCGTGCTGATGGCGCAGTTTCCCAGCAAGGAAATCGCGCAGCGCAGCTATGACTTCCGCACCCTGGGTCTGGGCTATGCCAATATCGGCGGGCTTCTGATGAACATGGGGCTCGGCTACGATTCGGACGAAGGCCGGGCGATGTGCGGCGCGCTGACCGCGGTGATGACGGGCGTCGCCTATGCGACCTCGGCCGAAATGGCGGGGGAATCGGGGCCCTTCCCGGGCTATGCGAAGAACCGCGCGCATATGCTGCGCGTGATCCGCAACCACCGCCGCGCCGCCTATGGCGAGCGGGCCGATTACGAACAGGTCAATGTCGCCCCCGTGCCGCTCGACTTCGCCAACTGCCCCGACAAGGGGCTGGTGGCGCTGGCGCGGTCCGCCTGGGACGAGGCGCTGGCGCTTGGCGAAAAGCACGGCTACCGCAATGCGCAGGTATCGGTCATCGCGCCCACCGGCACCATCGGGCTGGTGATGGATTGCGACACGACCGGGATCGAGCCCGACTTCGCGCTGGTCAAGTTCAAGAAACTGGCGGGCGGCGGCTATTTCAAGATCATCAACCAGTCGGTGCCGGCGGCGCTGGAAAAACTGGGCTATACCCCGTCGCAGGTGGCGGAGATCGTGGCCTATGCCGTGGGCCACGGGTCCCTGGGGCAGGCGCCCGCGATCAACCACACCGCGCTGATCGGCCACGGCTTCGGCGCGCGCGAGATCGAAAAGATCGAGGCCGCGCTGCCTTCGGCCTTCGACATCCGTTTCGTGTTCAACCAGTGGACGCTCGGCGAGGATTTCTGCCAGCAGACGCTCGGCATCCCGGCCGAAAGGCTGAACGACCCCACCTTCGACCTTCTGCGCCACCTGGGCTTCACCCGCGCGCAGATCGAGGCGGCGAACGACCATGTTTGCGGCACGATGACGCTGGAAGGCGCGCCCTTCCTGAAGGACGAACACCTTTCGGTCTTCGACTGCGCCAACCCCTGCGGCAAGAAGGGCAAACGCTTCCTGTCGGTGGAAAGCCACATCCACATGATGGCGGCGGCGCAATCGTTCATTTCCGGCGCGATTTCCAAGACGATCAACATGCCGAACACGGCGACGATCGCGGAAACGCTGGCGGCCTATGAACTGTCGCATTCGCTCGGCATCAAGGCCAATGCGCTCTATCGCGACGGATCCAAGCTGTCGCAGCCGCTGGCCGCCGCGCTGGTCGAGGACGACGAGGAGGCCGAGGAAATCCTCGCCACCGGCACGCCGCAGGAAAAGGCGCAGGTCATTGCCGAGAAGATCGTCGAAAAGGTGATCGTCAAGGAAATCATCCGCACCAACCGCGAAAAGCTGCCCGAACGGCGCAAGGGCTATACGCAAAAGGCGCTGATCGGCGGGCACAAGGTCTATCTGCGCACCGGCGAATATGGCGACGGCCGGTTGGGCGAAATCTTCATCGACATGCACAAGGAAGGCGCGGGCTTCCGGGCGATGATGAACAACTTCGCCATCGCGGTGTCGGTGGGCCTGCAATACGGCGTGCCGCTGGAGGAATTCGTGGACGCCTTCACCTTCACCCGGTTCGAACCGGCGGGGATGGTGCAGGGCAACGATTCGATCAAGAACGCGACCTCGATCCTCGACTACATCTTCCGCGAACTCGCGGTCAGCTATCTCGACCGCACCGACCTCGCGCATGTCCAGCCCAAGGGGGCGAGCTTCGACGACCTCGGCGGCGGGCAGGACGAGGGCCGGCGCAACGTCACCGAAGTGTCGGAAACGGCGGCGTCGAAATCGCTGGAGGTGCTGAAACAGATCAGTTCGACCGGCTATCTGCGCAAACGCCTGCCGCAGGAACTGATGGTGCTGCAAGGGGGCATGGCCGCGGGCGGCATGGCCGAGGCGGCGGCGAGCTTCACCGTCGCCACCGCCACCACCGCGCTTGCCACCGGCACGGTGACGATGGACGCCCGCACCAAGGCCCGCATGCAGGGCTACGAGGGCGACCCCTGCGGCGAATGCGGCAACTACACGCTGGTCCGCAACGGCACCTGCATGAAGTGCAACACCTGCGGCGGAACGAGCGGGTGTAGCTGAGGGGGGCGGGGCGAAGCCCCGTCCTGCCGTTGCTGACCGTCGAGGCATGGAGGTCGGGGCTTTGCTCCGCCTCTCGCGACAGGGGGCAACCCGGTCGGGCCTGTGGGAGGTCGTCCGGCGGGGGATAATCGCAGACCGATGCAGAGATCGCTATCTTCTGCGTCGGAGCGGTCGCTGAGGGTGTCCGCGATACGGGAAACTGTCGGCTAACTCGCTTTCGCCGACAGGATTTCGTCTTTCAACCTTTCCTGTATCGGACCGAATAGCTCCAGAAGCCGCTCCGACGGGCGTGCCGAGGATATGTAGCCATCGGCGCCGACGTTCAGAAGGATGTCGGGCGGTGTTCGGTTCAGCATCATCTTGATGCATCCGCCGTCGAGAGAGCGTATGTTTCCATCCGGTGTCACGAAGCAATACGGCACGGGACCGCCGAGAGCCAGATAGAGCCCCGTGAGCAATCTTTCGAAGGCATGGACCCATAGCGTATTGCCTTGCCCGATATCCCCCAGATCCTCCGGCCGATAGAATTTCGGCGTCTTGCCCCTGGAAATCACGTGATGTGACTTCCCGTCGTTCATCGGCGGGATGAAAAAGGGAATATCCACAGCATCGGCCACGCTTTTCATCCTCTACCCTCGCTACTAGTCACATTGTCCCAAGATGGCGCATGGTCTGTACCACGCACCATCCCGTCCCGGTTCCGCCAAAGGCCGACCTGCGGGAGTAAAATCCACCGCGAAGCCCGCCGTCAATCTCCTCGACACTGCGCCGGGATCGCCCGCCCCGGCAAGTCCCCATCCCGCCGCATGGACAGCCGCCGGCCGCTTTGCCAGACTGCGGCCATGTCCGCCCTCCGCCGTCTTTCCGCGTTCGCCACACGCATCCCCCGGGTCCATGTCTCGGGGCCGGGGCTTTTGCTCGGCGCGCTCTGCTTTGCCGCCGCGCTGACGCCCAGCCTGATCCCGCGGGCGGGGCTGGTGCAGGGGCTGCTGGCGGGGGCGAGTTTCGTGGCCGGCTATGGTGTCGCGGTCGCCGGGCATCTGCTGTGGCATCTGTTGGAGCTGCCGCAATGGCGCGGGCCGCGGGCGTGGCGGCTGGCGGGGGTGGTGGCGCTGGCGGTCATGATCCGGGCGCTGTGGCGGGCGGCGGAATGGCAGGACATGCTGCGCGCCGCGATGGACCTGCCGCCGGTGGAAACGGTGCGCCCCTTCACCATCGCGGCCACGGCGCTCGCCACCGCGGCGCTGCTGATCTGTCTCGCGCGGCTCTTCCGGCGGGCGGGGCTGGCGCTGGCGCGGCACCTGGCCCGCATCCTGCCGGAACGGCTGGCGCTGGTCCTGGGCTTCCTGCTGGCGATCGGGGTCTTCGGTGCGCTCGGCAACGACCTGATCCTGCGCCGCGCGCTCGCCGCCTTCGACGCCAGCTATCGCGCGATGGATGCTGCGCTGACCGAGGCGCCCGACCCGCCCGCCGATCCGCTGAAAACCGGCAGCGCCGCCTCGCTGATCGGGTGGGAGGGGATCGGGGCAGAGGGGCGCAACCGCATCGCCGACCCGCTCGACGCCGCCGCCATCGCCGCGATCACCGGCCGCCCGGCGCTGGCGCCGCTGCGGGTCTATGTCGGCCTGGGTTCGGCCGAAACGCCGCAGGGCCGCGCCGCGCTGGCGCTGGCAGAGGCGATCCGCATCGGCGCCTTCGCGCGCGGCACGCTGGTCATCGCCACGCCCACCGGCACCGGCTGGGTGGACCCCGCGGCGATGATGCCGCTGGAGGTGCTGACGGACGGCGATGTCGCCACGATCTCGGTCCAGTATTCCTACCTGCCGAGCTGGCTGTCGCTGCTGACGGTGCCGGAATACGGCGCCCGCACCGCGCGCGAGGTGTTCGAGGCGATCCACGGCCACTGGCGCCACCTGCCGGCCGACAGCCGCCCGCGGCTCTACCTCTTCGGGCTCAGCCTCGGGGCGCTGAACTCCGACCTTTCGGCGGATTTCTACGACCTGATCGGCGATCCCTATCAGGGTGCGCTCTGGGTCGGCGCGCCCTTCGCCAGCCGGAGCTGGGCGCAGATCACCGCCGACCGCCAGCCCGACAGCCCCGCCTGGCTGCCGCGGTTCCGCGACGGGGCGGCGGTGCGGTTCCTCAACCAGGCCGACATGCCCGATGCGGGCCTGCCCTGGGGGCCGATGCGGCTGGTCTATCTGCAATACGCCTCGGACCCGATCACCTTCTTTTCGCCCGCGATCCTGTGGCGGCGGCCCGAATGGATGACCGGCCCGCGCGGCCCCGGCGTGATCGAGGCGTTCCGCTGGCTGCCGCTCGTCACCTTTCTACAGGTGGGGTTCGATCTCTTCACCGGGACGACCGCGCCGCGGGGCCATGGCCATGTCTATGCCGGGCAGGATTACCTGCGCGGCTGGCTGGCGCTGCTGTCGCCCGAAGGCTGGGACGAGGCCGGGCTGTCCCGGCTGCGGGCGGCGCTGATGGCGCGGGGGCTCTGACCTCCGGCCTTTGTGCGGGGGGGGCGGGGCCCGCGCGCTGCACTTTCTGTCCCTAAATATCCCCGCCGGAGGCCACCGCCCTTTCCGCCGGGGCCGGCGGGTGCAAGCCGGGGCTGCCGGTGGTCGCGGGCAGCCCGCCTTCGGCCCGCAGCGCCGTGCCCGCCTCGCGCACCACCGCGGCGATGCGTTCGAGTTGCCGGGCGAGCGGCGTCGTCCTGCGCCAGACCATGCCGATGGTGCGCGCCGGCTGCGGGTCGTGGAAGCGCGCGATCGAAACCGGGGCCGATCGCGTCTCGACCGGCACCGCCATTTCCGGGATCAGCGTCACCCCGATGCCCGCGCCCACCATCTGCACCAGCGTGGCCAGCGAACTGCCGTCCAGCAGTTCGCGCGGGCGCGCGCTGGACTGGCGGCAGAAGGACAGCGCCTGGTCGCGGAAGCAATGGCCCTCTTCCAGCAGCAAAAGCCGCATTTCGCGCAGGCGGGCGTGGTTGGGCACGGGTTTGTCCGCATCCTCTGCCGGGCGGACCAGCACGAACTGTTCGGTATAAAGCGCGACCTCGGTCAGCGCGGGTTCCGACACCGGCAGCGCCACGATCGCGGTGTCGAGCCGCCCCTCGGCCAGTTCGCGCAACAACTTCGGCGTCACCGTTTCGCGCAGGTTCAGTTCCAGCCCCGGATAGAGGCGGGTGAGCCGGCCGATCAGGCTGGGCAGCAGATAGGGCGCGATGGTGGGAATCACCCCGATGCGCAGCCGCCCCGTCAGCATCTCGCCCGAGGCGCGGGCGAGGTCTTCCAGTTCGTCCACCGCCCGCAGGATGCCGCGCACGCGCTGTCCGAAGACCTCGCCGAAATCGGTCAGCCGGATCTGCCGCGGGCCGCGTTCGAACAGCGGCGTGCCGAGCGTTTCTTCCAGTTCCTTGATCTGCATCGACAGCGCGGGCTGGGTGATCGCGCAATCCTCTGCCGCGCGGCCGAAATGGCCGGACCGGGCCAGGGCCTCGAAATAGCGCATCTGCTTGAGGGTGATGTTCATCATCACCCGAACTTATCCCGCGGGGCGAAGGGCGCAAGTTCCCTTGATGCGGCGGAACCGCGCGTTTCCGGCGTGGCCGAAGGGCGGGGCGGGCTTTCGCCGGGGCGCAAGGAGGGGGGTTTACATAACTAAGTCTTTCTGTCAGGAATAACGCCATGCCCAGCCAGCCTGATCGGTGAGCCCGGAGTGACAGACCAGAACCCGGAGTGACCGCATGATCCGCCCCTCAGATGCCCGGCCCGCCGCCGTTCCGCCGATGCCGCCCGTGCCGCTGGCCGAGCTGCTTCAGGCCGGTTTGCAGGGGGTTCTTGCGCCTTCGAAGCTCGTGCGCGACCTGCTTGACCGGATGGAGCGGCCCTGATGAACGATACCAGCTTTTCCGATACCCGCCCCGGCCCGCAGCCCGTGGCGGCGCCCTTCGGCGTCAATGGCGCCCCCCAGCATGACGCGACAGAGTTGACCCGCGGCGGCAACCTGGCCTTCATCCACCTGAACGGACAGGTCTATTCGCTGCGCATCACCCGGGCCGGCAAACTGATCCTGACCAAGTGACGCTTTCGGGCGACGGGCTGTTGCCCATCTGCACTAGCCCCGGTTCCGGCCCCGCGCTATAGCTTCGGCAAGGCTGGGGGGCCGTAACGAGTAGGGACATGCCGAGGGCTTTCTTGCAGCTTGCGCGCGCGGCGTTCGGCGCCGCGCTTTTCACCGCCACGCTTTCACCGGCCGCCGCCATGGCGCAGGACCGCCAGGTCCTTGGCCACGGGCGGTTGTTCAGCAACGATTTCATCGGCGACGGGCATGACCGCTGGCGTTCGGGCGCCTATGTCGTCAGCCGCGTCACCGGGCCGGAATGGCAGGGGCATCTGCCGTCCGAATTCGGCGCGATCCGCGAATACCGTTTCCGCAGCGAGATCATCCAGCCGCGCAGCCTGACCAATCCCGGCCCCCGCGACCGCCGCTATGCGGGCGTGCTGTCGGCGGGGGTGCATACGCATCTGGCGCTCGGCCGGGCAGAGGCGTCGGTCGGCGCGGATCTGGTGATGGTCGGGCCGCAGACGCTGGTCGGCCGGTTCCAGCGCGGCGCGCACCAGATGCTGGGGCACGACCGGCCGATGGTTCTGGGCAACCAGATCGGCAACCGCCTGTTGCCGACGCTGAGCGGCGAGGTCGGCCTGCCGCTGGTGCTGGCCGATGGCGTCAGCCTGCGCCCCTTCGTCGAGGGGCAGGCGGGGGCGGAAACCTATCTGCGCGCGGGCGCCGATATGGTGGTGGGCCGGTTCGGGGAAGGCGGGCTCATGCTGCGCGATGTCGGCACGGGGCAACGCTATCGCGGCGTTCCGGGCGCGACCGTGCCGGGGCTCAGCTTCGTTCTGGGCGCCGATGTCGCCCATGTCACGCACAGCGCCTTTCTGCCCGATGGCGGCGCCGCCACGCTCAGCGACGAACGCACCCGGTTGCGCGCGGGGCTGCACTGGCAGGGCCGGCGGTCGGATCTGTTCTATGGCGTCACCCGACTGGGGCGCGAGTTCGAGGAACAGCCCGAGGGGCAGGTGATCGGCTCTCTCCGCCTGCGGATCCGGTTTTGACCGGCCGCTTTTCCGCCATATTTGGCGCCGCTGTTGCAGCCGCGACATAGCATTGCCGCCCGGGGTTTGTTAACATTCCCTAAACAATAAGAACGGGCAGTAGTGATGAGTATCGAGGCGGCTTCGGCCGGAACCTTCGTTGTATCGTGGTCGCAGACAGAAGCCGATGGCGTTCCCGCGCCCGCGCCGGACCTGATCCGCGCGGGCGCGGGGTGGCGCTGGACGGGCAGGGCGGTGCGGCTGGACGCGCCGGGCGATCTGCTGGTGTTGCAGGGGGCGGCGGGCGCCGACGAATTGCGCGCCCGGGCGGCGCGCATGGTGCGGCGGCTGGTCGGCGCGGCGCTGGCACCGGCAGGGGGCAGGCAGGATCCGGTATCCGACGACCTGCGGGATGACGCGCCCGAACAGGGCTTCCTGCTGACCGATGGCCGTCAATCCTATGCCGCCACCGTGATCGAGGTGCCCGACGCCGCGCAAAGGCTGGTGATGTTCCTGGGCGCGGTGCCGCCCGCGGGTGCGGATCTGTGGGTGGTGCGCAGCGCGCTCGACTGCCGCCCGCCCGCCGCGGCGGGGCCGGATGCGGGGGGCGTGATCTGTTTCGCCCCGGGCACGCTGATCGCCACCCCCGACGGCCCCCGCGCGATAGAGGCGCTGCGCCCCGGCGACCGGATCGACACCCGCGACAACGGCCCGCAGGAAATCCTGTGGACGGGCCAGCGCCGCATGACCGGCGCGCGGCTCTATGCCATGCCGCAACTGCGCCCGGTGCGGATCCGCGCGGGCGCGATGGGGATCGGCCGGCCCGACCGGGACCTGCTGGTGTCGCCCCAGCACCGGATGCTGGTCCGGGGCGCGCCCGCGCAGGCGCTGTTCGGCACGCCCGAGGTGCTGGTCGCCGCCGAACATCTGGTCAACGGCCAGACGGTGGCGGTGGACATGGCGCTGCGCGAGGTCACTTACGTCCATGTGCTGCTGGAGGCGCATCAGATCGTGCTCGCCAACGGGCTGGAAACCGAAAGCTTCCACCCGGCCTATGCCGCGCTCGACACGCTCGACCCGGCCAGCCGCGAGGGGCTGTTCGCGCTGATGCCGGGGCTGGCGCGCGATCCGGGCAGCTATGGCGCGCCGGCGCGGCGCAACCTGACGGCCTTCGAATCCGCCATCCTGCGGCACGAGGCGGCGTAACCGCATTGACACCCCCGCGCGCGCCTGTATAAGGCCGCCATCCCCGGGGGCGACCCCGGGGCTTTCATTTGGTGTTGGTGGCCCCCGCAAGGGGATGCCTGTCGGCCCGCAAGGGCAAAGGACAACGCCCTTCGATACGCAAGAAGGAGATCAGCGATGACCAAACGCACCGCTGCCAAGTACAAGATCGACCGCCGCATGGGCGAAAACATCTGGGGCCGTGCCAAATCCCCGGTGAACAAGCGCGAATACGGCCCCGGCCAGCACGGCCAGCGCCGCAAGCAGAAGCTGTCGGATTTCGGCACGCAGCTGCGCGCGAAACAGAAGCTCAAGGGCTATTACGGCGACCTGACCGAAAAGCAGTTCCGCAAGATCTACGGCGAGGCCGAGCGCGTCAAGGGCGACACCGGCGAAAACCTGATCGGCCTGCTGGAACGCCGTCTGGACGCCGTGATCTACCGCGCGAAATTCGTGCCGACCATCTTTGCCGCACGCCAGTTCGTGAACCACGGCCATGTCACCGTGAACGGCAAGCGCGTCAACATCGCCTCCTACCGCGTGAAGGAAGGCGACGTGATCGCGGTGCGCGACCGGTCCAGGCAACTGGCGATCGTGCTCGAAGCCGTGGGCCTGACCGAACGTGACGTGCCCGACTATCTGGAAGTCGACCATTCCAAGATGACCGCGACCTATGTGCGTACCCCGGCGCTGTCGGACGTGCCCTATCCGGTCCAGATGGAACCGAACCTCGTCGTCGAATACTACGCCAAGAACTGATCCCTTTCGGATCGCGGGTTCAGGGGCCGTCCTTCGGGGCGGCCCTTTGCTTTTCCGTGGCGCACGGCGGGGCGTCAGGGTATTTTCGCCCGCCAGAATCGTCAGGAACCACAGGCAGATGACCGACAAGCACACGATCGAAACCCGTTTCGAACAGACCCTTTTCGCCAGCCGCTGGCTGATCGCGCCGATGTATCTGGGGCTGGCGGTGTCGCTGGCGATGCTGACGGTGATCTTCCTGCGCGATCTGGTCTATTATGTGCCGCAGGTGCTGACCATGACCTCGGAAAAGGCGATCCTCGTCGTGCTGACGCTGATCGACCTGACGCTGGCGGCGAACCTGCTGCTGATCGTGCTGTTTTCGGGCTACGAGAATTTCGTGTCGAAACTCGACATCCGCGACGGCGGCGACCGGCCGGCCTGGATGGGGACGGTGGATTTCTCGGGGCTCAAGATGAAGCTCATCGCCTCGATCGTCGCCATTTCCGCGATCCATCTGCTCAAGCGGTTCATGGAGATCGGGGAAAGCGTGGCCGATGCCAAGTTCGGGGAAACCGAGCTTTTCTGGCTGACGGTGATCCACCTGACCTTCGTCGTCTCGGGGGTGCTGATGGCGCTGATGGACTGGCTGTCGGCCAACAGCGGCAAGCACTGAGGCCCCGGAACCAGGGCGGGCAGGGGGGCGGCAAACATGGCACTGGCCTTGGCCGCGGCGCACGGCTAGAACGGCGCGCAGCCTACGGAGTCTTCCGCTATGAGTGACATGATCCGCCCGCAGCCCGGCATCCTCGACATCGCCCTTTACGAGGGCGGGCAGAGCCATGTCCCGGGCGTGGCGAATGCGGTCAAGCTGTCGTCCAACGAAAACCCCTTCGGCCCCTCGGACCGGGCGGCGGATGCGTTCCGCCGCGCGGTGCACAGCCTGCACCGCTATCCCTCGACCGACCACGCCGCCCTGCGCGGCGCGATCGCAGAGGTGCACGGGCTCGACGCCGACAGAATCATCTGCGGCGTGGGTTCGGACGAGATCATCACCTTTCTCTGCCAGGCCTATGCCGGCCCGGGCGACGAGGTGCTGCACACCGAACACGGCTTCCTGATGTACAGTATTTCCGCGATGGCGGTGGGCGCGACGCCCATCGCGGTGCCGGAACGCGAACGCACGACGGATGTGGACGCCCTGCTGGCCGCCTGTTCGGACCGTACGAAGCTGGTGTTCCTCGCCAACCCGAACAACCCCACCGGCACCATGGTCGGCACGGCGGAAATCGCCCGGCTGGCCGACGGGCTGCCGCCGCAGGCGATCCTGGTGCTGGACGGCGCCTATGCCGAATATGTCGCGGGCTACGACGGCGGGGCGGCGCTGGTCGAGGCGCGCACGAACGTGGTGATGACGCGGACCTTTTCCAAGATCTACGGCCTTGGCGGCCTGCGGATCGGTTGGGGCTATGGGCCGCGCGCGATCATCGACGTTCTGAACCGCATCCGGGGGCCCTTCAACCTCGGCACCGCGCAGCTGGAGGCGGCAGAGGCCGCCGTGCGCGATCAGGATCACGTCACCCGCTGCCGCAGCGAAAACGCCCGCCTGCGTAGCTGGCTGGCAGAGGCATTGGCGGAAATGGGTGTTCCGTCAGATACTTCGACGGCGAACTTCATCCTTGCCCGGTTCGCGGACGAGGCAGAGGCGGCGGCCTGCGACAGTTTCCTCAAGGATCAGGGGCTGATCGTGCGGCGGGTGGCGGGCTATGGCCTGCCGCATTGCCTGCGCATCACCGTCGGCGATGAAAGCAGTTGCCGCCGCGTCGCCCATGCCATCGGCCAGTTCAAGGGCGCCAGATGACCGCCGCGGCGCCGATCTATGGCCGCGTGGCGCTGATCGGGCTCGGCCTCATCGCCTCGTCGATGGCGCATGCGATGCGGGCGGGGGGGCTGGCGGGGCATATCGCTGGCCATGCCCGCACGGCGGAAACCCGGGCGGTGGCGCTGGACATCGGCATCTGCGACAGCGTGCATGACACGGCGGCAGAGGCCGTGGCGGGCGCCGATCTGGTGGTGCTGGCGGTGCCGGTGGGCGCGATGGGGGCGGTGGCGGCGGAAATCGCCCCGCATCTGGCCCCCGGCGCGACGGTGACGGATGTGGGGTCCGTCAAGCAGGCGGTGATCGAGGCGGTGGGGCCCCATATCCCCGAAGGCGTGCATTTCGTGCCGGGCCATCCCATCGCGGGCACCGAACATTCGGGGCCACGGTCGGGGTTTGCCACGCTCTTCCGCAACCGCTGGTGGCTGCTGACGCCGCTGCCCGGGGGTGACGGCGATGCGGTGGCGCGGCTGCGGCGGCTGGTCGAGGCGTTCGGGGCCAATGTCGACGAGATGGACGCGCCGCACCACGATCTGGTGCTGGCCGTGACCAGCCACACGCCCCACCTGATCGCCTATACGATGGTGGGCGTCGCCGACGACCTGCGCCGCGTCACCGACAGCGAGGTGATCAAATATTCCGCCGCCGGTTTCCGCGACTTCACCCGCATCGCGGCCAGCGACCCGGTGATGTGGCGCGACGTGTTCCTGACCAACCGCGAGGCGACGCTGGACATCCTCGGCCGGTTCACCGAGGAACTGTTCGCGCTGCAACGCGCGATCCGGTTGGGCGACGGGCCGCATCTGCATGCCTATTTTACCCGGACCCGGGCGATCCGGCGTGGTATCATCGAGGCCGGGCAGGATACGGCGGCGCCGGATTTCGGGCGTGTCGGCGCGGCGAAGGGGCAGGGGGACTAGGCGTTTGCGGCAGGGACTGGTCTGGGCGATCTGCGGGGTCCTTGCGGCCTCGGCAGCGGTGGCGGAGCCTCCGCGCATCTCGCCCCGCCCGATGCCCCGGCCCGGTGCCGCCGCCGTGGCGCCTGCGCCTGCCGCCCCCGCATCCGTAGTCGTGGCCGCCAGCAGCGCGCATCCCCTGTCGGGCCTGCGCCCCCGCCCGCGCCCGGCCCATCCGGTGGCCGCCCCGCCTGTGCCCGAGGCCACCCCCGCAACCGCCGCCGCCGCCCCGCCCGCGCGGCCCGAACGCCGGGGCCTGTTCGGCTTTCTGCGCCCGCGCGAACGGCAGGCCGCGCCCCCCGCCGGGTCCCCGGGCAATGTACAGCAGACCGCCATCATCCGCCCCGCCCCCGGCACCGGCCCGGTGACGGGGCGCGCGGGGTCGGTCTGCGGCAACCCGGCGATCCGGGGCGAAACCGTGGCCCCCGTTGTGGGGCGCATCCGCGGCTGCGGCATCGAGAAGCCCGTGCGCGTCAGTGCCGTGGGCGGCATCGCGCTGTCGCAGGGCGCGCTGATGGATTGCCCTACGGCGCAGGCGCTGCACCGTTGGGTGGAAAACGGCGTCAAGCCCGCCTTCGGCGCCACCGGCGGCGGGGTGGTGAAGATGCAGGTCGCCGCCCATTACGTCTGCCGCGGGCGCAACAACAAGAAGGGCGCGAAGCTGTCGGAACATGCCAAGGGCAAGGCGATCGACATTTCCGCCTTCGTGCTGGCCGACGGCACCACGCTGACGGTGCTGCGCGACTGGCGCGGCAACCGGGGCAGGCCGATCCGCGCCGCGCACAAGGCCGCCTGCGGACCCTTCGGCACCACGCTCGGCCCCGGTTCGGACGGCTATCACGAAGATCACCTGCACCTCGACAGCGCCAGCTACCGCAACGGGCCGTACTGCCGGTAGGGTCGCCGCCCGGCCCGGCCACAGGGCCCCCTACACCCCCGCGCGGGGGGCGTCGGCGCGGTAGCCCTGCGCATTGGGCACCTGCGCGGCGTTCCTTTCGCGGATCGCGGCGGCCGCATCGTCGTAGAGGAAGGGCAGGAACGCATAGCGCCGCCCCGCCGTCACCCGCGACACCGCATGCAGCAGCGAACAGGAAAACACCACCGCCCCGCCGCGCGGGGCCTTGTAGCCGCGCGGCCCGTATTCGGGAAAGCTGACCTCGCCGCCCTCGAACCCGTCGTTGAGGTTGATCGAGACCGCGAACCGCCGGTGCGCGGTGCCGAGGGTGGTGTTGTCGCGGTGGGGGCGGAAATGGCCGCCCTCGGCCCCGTCATAGCAGGCGACCAGATAGCGTTCCATCCGCGTGCAGCGGAAGAAATGCACCCGTTCGATCTGCGGCACCACCCGGCGCAGGATGCGCGCCTGCATCGCGCGGATCGTGTCCTGATCCTCCACCGTATAGTCGCGGCGGACCTTGAAGCCGGGGTCGTGCACGCCGACCGTCCTGCCGCCCTGATCGCGCATGAAGCCCGACAGCTCGCGCCCCTCGGCCTCGTAGCGGGCGATGAGCATGTCGCAGAAGGCGGGCTCGAACACATCGGGCAGGATCAGCACCGGGGCGGGCAACTCGAACCCCATGTAGCGGTCCGGCGGCGGGGCGGCGCGCAGATGGGCGGCGACCTCGGCGGCGTCGGCGCCATCGGTGCGGAACGGGATGACATGGCGGATCGTCAGCCCCGGGTCGATCACCAGCCAGCGGGGCGCCAGCCGCGCCGGGCTGTCGGCGCTCATCGCCCCCAGAAGCCGCGCCACGCTTGCGTCGAAATCCCAGAACACCCGCTGGCCGGGGATGCGGTCGGCCAGCCGCCCGGCGGCGCGATCCTGCGCGTCGTTGCTGACGATGAAAAGGCTCGCCCGTTCGTCGTCAAGCAACCCCGTCTGCGCCAGCGCGCCGATCCGTTCGGCCGTCCCCGGCGCGCCGCCGCTGCCCGGCAGGCAGACGACCAGCCACCGGCCCGCCGCGCTGTCGAAGCGGAAAGCCTCGGTGGCGGTGGTGGCGCAGGTGAATTCGGGCATGCGGTCGCCCGGCATCAGGCGGGGGCGGTGCGGTTCGGGGGGCGTGGCGCCTCGGGGCGGTGCCGTCATCCTGTCTCCTTTCGGGCTGTGGCGGATTTTTGCCGAAAGGGGATTGGACGACAGACCGGCCCCCCGGGTCAACCCGTTGCGGTCAACCCGTTCCGGTCAATCCGTTCGGGCCAGCGCCGGGCGCAGCCGGGGCGCGGGGCCAAGCGGCAGGGGCCCGAGGCTCGCCCGCCCGCCCTGGAACAGCAGCGCCAGGTCCAGCACCTCGGGGTTGCCGCTGCCGGCGGCCATCAGTTCCAGCGCGCGTTCCCAGGTGGGGGCAAGCTCCGCCCGCACCAGCCCCGCCGCCACCAGCGTCTGCAACCCGATCCGCCAGTTTTCCACCCGCAGCGTGATGCGCCCCTCGGCAAAGCCCGCGCTGTCGGGGCGCAACTCGCCCCGGCCCATCACATGCAGCCCGCCCCAGTCGAGCCGCAGGTCGCGCAGATCCACCCGCCGCGCGAAGGGCCGCGTGCGGCCCATATGGCGGTCGAGCGGGGCGGACAGGTCCAGTTCCGCCTCCAGCCGCAGCCGCTCGATCCGGTCGGGCAGCGCGCCCGGGGGCAGCGCCCCGGCCAGCGCGGGGCCGAGCGTCAGGGCCGTGGCCTCGATGGCGATGTCGTTGCCGTTTTCGCGCGAAGGCGCGGCGCGGCTGCCCGCCCGCAGGCTGTCGATGCGCAGCAAAAGCCGCCCGTCCGGCGCCGCCAGCACCAGCCCGTCGCCCGCCAGCGCCGCGCGGTCAAGCGGCAGGTCGGGCACCGGGCGCAGCACGACGCTGGCCTGCATGCGTTCCGACGCCACCCCGGCGGAAAGGCCGGCCACCGTCACCTCCTGCCGCGGGGGCAGCACCAGGATCACATGCCAGGGCTTGTAGCTGAGCGCGAGCAGCTGCACGAAATCCGCCTGCCAGCCAAGATCCCGGCGCGGGTCCGCGATCCGCGGCGCATCCACCGTCAGGTCCAGCCGGTTGGGAAAGCCCTGCACCGACAGCCCGCCATGGCGGGCATCCCAGCCCTCGGCCGCGCGTTGGGCGAACCACGCCTGCGCGCCGCGTTCCATCGCGGTGGCCCCCAGCCACCACCAGCCGCCCCAGGCGACCGCCAGAACCACCAACAGACCCGCGAGGAACCGCATCCCGCCCCCTTTCACCCGGCTTGCGGTTGAGGAATACAGGGGGCAGGGGCCAAGGGCCAGTCACATCGGGGTATCGGGCGGGGCATCGGGCGGGAATGGGAACGGAACTCTGGGTTTTCGGCTATGGATCGCTGATCTGGAACCCGGGCTTCGCGGTGGCCGAACGGGCGGTCGCGCGGCTGCCGGGCTGGCGGCGCAGCTTTTGCATGTGGTCGATCCACCACCGCGGCACGCCCGAGGCGCCGGGGCTGGTGCTGGCGCTCGATGCCGCCGCCGGCATGGCCTGCCAGGGCGTGGCCTTCCGCGTCGCCCCGGGGACGGAAGAGGAAACGCTGGCGGGCCTGCGCGAACGCGAACTCGTGTCCTCGGCCTATCTGGAAACGGTGCAGCCGCTGTACCTTGCCGACGGGCGGGCACGGCAGGCGCTGGCCTATGTCGTGGACCCCGATCACGTGCAGTATTGCGGCGGGCTCGACCCCGAGGAACAGGCCCGCATCATCGCGCGGGCCACCGGCGGGCGGGGCCCGAACCGGGACTATCTGTGGAACACCGCCGCGCATCTGGCCGAACTGGGCATCGCCGACCCCGATCTGGAATGGCTCGCCGCCCGGGTGCGCGGGCTTTGCGGGAACCTGCGCTGAAAACTGCGCGGCAGCGCGGCATTCCGCCCCCGATTGCCATTGGCAGCGCGCGCGCCCGCGCCTATTGTCGGGGCGGCAGGTCCCAGAGAGCAGGTGACACCCGGTGGAAAAACCAGCACTGCGCCCCTCCCGCGGGAGTTCGGTGATGTTCACACAGCCGGTCCGGCAGATCGTGGCCATGCTGACGGTGATCGTGCTGGTCGCCGTCGGGGTCTGGCTGGTGCTGCCCACGATCCGGGGCATCTTCTTTTCCAACCCCTGGCTCAACAGCTTCATCGGGGTGGTCTTTCTGATCGGGCTTCTGTCGTGTTTCTGGCAGGTGTTCCAGCTGATCGTTTCGGTGATCTGGATCGAGGGCTTCGTCACCCCCGGCGCCGAACCCGGCGATCCGCCGCGGTTGCTGGCGCCCCTGGCCGCGCTGATGGGCAGCCGCGCCACGCGGTTGCAGATCACCACCGCCTCGGCGCGGTCCATCCTCGATTCCGTCGCCACCCGGATGGACGAGGCCCGCGATGTCACCCGCTATCTTGCCAACCTGCTGATCTTCCTCGGCCTTCTGGGCACGTTCTACGGGCTGGCGATCACCGTCCCGGCGGTGGTGGAAACCATCCGCGGCCTTGCGCCGCAGGCGGGGGAAACCGGGCTCGACGTGTTCAACAAGCTGATGGGCGGGCTGGAATCGCAGCTTGGCGGCATGGGCACGGCGTTTTCGTCGTCGCTCATGGGGCTTGCGGGGTCGCTGGTGGTGGGGCTTCTGGACCTGTTCGCGGGCCATGGCCAGAACCGCTTCTACCGCGAGCTGGAGGAATGGATCTCCACCATCACCCGGCTCGGCTTCGCGGCGGGCGAGGGCGAGGGGCCGGGCGGCGATCAGGCGGCGCTGATCGGGGTGCTGGAACAGATGGCGCAGCAGATCGAGACCATGGGCCAGCGCATGGCGGACGACCGCGCGCAACTGTCCGACGGGTTCGAGGCGCTGGCGCAGGGCATGCTGCGGCTGGTCGAACAGGGCGAATCCGCCACCGCCCGCGCCGCCGGGCAGGCGAGCACGCTGGCCGAGGGGCAGGAACGGCTGATCGCCGCGCTGTCGGCCATGCCCGAGGCCGCGGCCCAGATCGACGCCGAAAGCCGCATGCGCCTGCGGTCCATCGACGTGCAACTGCTGCGCATCCTCGAGGAAATCGCCGCCGGGCGGCAGGAAAGCGTGGCCGACCTGCGCGGCGATCTGGGGGCGCTGACGGCGGCGATCCGGCAGCTGTCGCGCGGCGCCCTGGGGCGGGGCTAGGCCATGGCGCTGTCGCGGCGGGGCAGGATCGGCGAGACGACGACCTGGCCGGGCTTTGTCGATGCGCTGACCACGCTGCTGCTGGTGCAGCTGTTCCTGCTGACGATCTTCACCGTGGTGCAATCGGTCCTGCGCGACACGATCACCGAAAAGGACAGCGAACTGACCACGCTGACCGAACAGGTGGCGGGGCTGGCCGATGCGCTCGGGCTCGAACGCCGCCGCGCCGAGGGGCTGGAGGCAGAGGTCGGCCGGCTGGGTTCCGCGCTGTCGCAGGCGCAGGCGCGGGGCGAGGAACAATCGGCCCTCATCGCCACGCTGACCGGCCAACTGGCCGCGCGCGAGGGCGAACTGGCCGCCGCCGCCACCCGCATCACCGCCTTCGAGGCGCAGGTGGCCGCCCTTCTGGCCGACCGCGACAGCGCCCGGGCCGAGGGCGCACGGCTGACCGCCGAACTGGCCGATCTGGAGGCCGCGCGGCAGGTGATGATTTCCGAACAGGAGGCGCTGCAACTCGCGCTCGCCCAGGCCCGGGATGAGGTCGACGCGGCGGCGGAAACCGCCCGCCTCGCCGCCGCCCGGCGCGAGGCGCTGGAGGCGCTGATCGCCGACCTGCGGCACGAGGCGGAGGCGCAGGGCAGCACGCTGGCCGAAACCGAAACCCGCCTGTCCGAGGCCGAGGCCACCCGCCTTGCCGAGGCCGCGGCGGCAGAGACCCTGCGCCAGCGGTTGCAGGAGGCCGACGCCGAACTGACCGCGATGACGCTGGCGCTGGAGGCGCAGCGCAAGCGGGCCGAGGATACGCTGACCATGCTCGCCGCCGCCAATGCCGCGCGCGACGACCTGGACCTGCGGCTCGCCGCCGCGCTGGCCGACCGCGACAGGGCGCTGGCGGATGCCGCCGCCGCCGCCGCGGTGGCCGATGCGGCGCGCGTGGCGGATGCCGACCGGGCAGAGGTCGAACGCCAGCTGGCCGCCGCGCTGGCGGCGAAACTGGCCGCCGAACAGCAGGCCGAACGCCATATGACCGAGGCCGAACAGCGCGCCGCCCTGCTGGCCACGGCCAATACCGCGCTGGCGGCGGAACAGGCGAAATCGGCCCGGACCGAACGCCAGGTGGCATTGCTGAACGAACAGATCGCGGCACTGCGCGGGCAGTTGGGCGCGTTGCAGGCGATCCTCGACGAAGCCGCCGTGCGCGACAGCGACGCCAGGGTGCAGATCGAGGCGCTCGGCAGCCAGTTGAACGCCGCGCTGGCGCAGGTCGCCGCCGAACAACGCCGCCGGGCAGAGATGGAGGCGGCCGAACGCCGGCGGCTGGAGGAAGAGGCGAAACAGCTCGAACGCTACCGTTCCGATTTCTTCGGCCAGCTGCGCGAGGTGATGGCGGGGCGCGAGGGCGTGCGGATCGTGGGCGACCGCTTCGTCTTTTCTTCCGAGGTGCTGTTCCAGCCGGGCTCGGCCGATCTGGCGCCCGAGGGCCGGGCGCAGATCGCCCAGGTGGCGGCCACGCTGGCCGAGGTCGCGGGCCAGATCCCGCCCGACATCGACTGGATCCTGCGGGTGGACGGCCATACCGACAACGTGCCCCTGTCGGGCCTCGGCGCCTATCGCGACAACTGGGAACTCAGCCAGGCGCGGGCGCTGTCGGTGGTGCGGTTCATGCAGGAAACGCTCGGCTTTCCGCCGGACCGGATGGCGGCGACCGGCTTTGGCGAATACCGCCCGGTGGTCGAGGGCAACAGCCTGGAGGCGCGGGCGCAGAACCGGCGGATCGAGATGAAGCTGACGGAACGCTAGGCCCGGGCGGCGCAGGGGGCATTCTGCCCCCTCTTGGCTTTCGCCAATTCACCCCCTGAGGATATTTTCGGACAGAAAATGAGGAAGGGCGCACCTTTGGTCATTTTCTGTCCTTAAATATCCCCGCCGGAGGCCGCCGACGTTTTCACTCGCACCGCCGCCGGGGTCAGGGCCCGACGGTGACACGCGCCTCGTGCCGCGCGATGACGGTGCCGCCGCGGGTCAGGGTCAGGCTGGCGCGATAATCGCCCGCAGGCCAGCCGCCGGGGGGCGCGCGGCGGCCGATGTAGCGGTAGCTGCGCGCCTGCGTGCGCTCAACGGTGGAGCTATCCTCGGCCACCGTGCCGTCCGGGCCGGTCAGGCGCATCGCCAGCCGGTCGCCGCTGCGGGTGCCGTAGAGCAGCGCCCAGGCCACCAGAGCCGGGGCGCTGCGGGGCAGGGGCGTGGTGGCGGGCGGGGCGGACTGGATGGCGGCATAGTCGGGCGCGTGGTCGGTGATGCCGGCGCCGACCAGCCCGCCGGGGGCATAGGCGATCGGCGCGGCCCAGAGGCCGGGCTGCGCGGGGCCGCCGCAGGCGGCGGCGGGGTCCGGTGCGAAGGGGTCCACCTTCCGGTCGCCCTGGCGCAGGGACAGGTGGACATGGGGGAATTCCGTGCGTCCCGACAGGCCCACGCGGCCCACCGGCTGGCCCGCCGTCACCCGGTCGCCCGTGCGCACCGTGACCGAGCCCTGCGCGAGGTGGCACAACTGGCTGACCCACCCCCCGCCGTGGTCGATGGCGAGCCCGTTGCCGCAATCCCGCCCGTCGAGGGGTGGGGCGGCGGGGTCGTTCACGGCGATGTCCTGCATGCCGTCGCGGGTGCCCGTCACCACGCCATCGGCCGGGGCCAGCACCGCCACCCCCGCCTGCATCGCGGCGAGCGACAGCAGGGCGAAATCGGTGCCGTCGTGGCCGTCATAGCCCAGGGGGCCGCAGGTGAAATCAGAAAACCCCGGGCCGGGGTCGTGGTCGGGATAGTTCTGGATGAAGCAGGTTTCGCCCAAGGCGCAATCCACGGGCAGATGCATCACGGGCTGCGCCGCGGCGGGCCATGCCGCCGCGGCGAAAAGGGCGCAGGCCGCCCTGCGGATCATTCCGCCGTCAGAAGCGGCGGCTTGGAGCCCGCGATGCGGGGCTTCTGCGGTTCCGTGATCTGCAGGTCGATGGCGCCGTCCCTGACGGCGACGCGCACCAGCCCGCCCTTGGTCAGCCGGCCGAACAGCAGTTCCTCGGCCAGCGGTTTCTTGATGTGTTCCTGGATGACGCGGGCCAGCGGGCGGGCGCCCATCTTGTCGTCATAGCCCTTGTCGCCCAGCCATGCCGCGGCCTCGGGCGTGAGTTCGATATGCACGCCGCGGTCGATCAGCTGCGCCTCCAGTTGCAGCACGAATTTCTCGACCACTTGCAGGATCACCTCTTTCGGCAGCGGGGCGAAGCTGACGATGGCGTCCAGCCGGTTGCGGAATTCGGGGGTGAAGATCCGCTCGATCGCCGCGGTATCCTCGCCCTCGCGCCGGTCGCGGCCGAAACCGATCGCGGCCTTCTGCATGTCCGAGGCGCCGGCGTTGGTGGTCAGGATCAGGATCACGTTGCGGAAATCCACCTGACGGCCGTTGTGGTCGGTCAGCTTGCCGTGGTCCATCACCTGCAACAGGATGTTGTAGACATCCGGGTGGGCCTTTTCGATCTCGTCCAGCAGCAGCACGCAATGCGGATGCTGGTCCACCCCGTCGGTCAGCATGCCGCCCTGGTCGAAGCCGACATAGCCCGGGGGCGCGCCGATCAGGCGGGAAACCGCGTGTTTCTCCATATATTCCGACATGTCGAAACGCAGCAGTTCCACCCCGAGGCTGGAGGCGAGCTGTTTCGCCACCTCGGTCTTGCCCACCCCCGTCGGCCCGGCGAACAGGTAGTTGCCGATCGGCTTTTCGGGTTCGCGCAGGCCGGCGCGGGCCAGCTTGATCGCCGAGGACAGCGCCTCGATCGCCTTGTCCTGGCCGAAGACCACGCGCTTGAGCGTCTTTTCCAGATCCTTGAGCACCTCGGCATCGTCTTTCGACACGTTCTTGGGCGGGATGCGGGCGATCTTGGCCACCACGGATTCGATCTCCTTGGTGCCGATGGTCTTGCGCCGCTTGCTTTCGGTCAGCAGGTGTTGCGCCGCGCCCGCCTCGTCGATCACGTCGATGGCGCTGTCGGGCAGTTTGCGGTCGTGGATATAGCGCGCGGCCAGTTCCACCGCCGCCTTGATCGCGTCGGCGGTATAGCGCAGGTCGTGGTGCGCCTCGAAATGCGGCTTGAGCCCCATCAGGATCTTGATCGTGTCGGGCACCGAAGGCTCGTTCACGTCGATCTTCTGGAACCGGCGCGACAGCGCGCGGTCCTTTTCGAAATGCTGGCGGAACTCCTTGTAGGTGGTCGAGCCCATGCAGCGCAGCTTGCCGCCCTGCAACGCGGGTTTCAGCAGGTTCGAGGCATCCATCGCCCCGCCAGAGGTGGCCCCGGCGCCGATGACGGTATGGATCTCGTCGATGAAGAGGATCGCGTCGGGGTGATCCTCAAGTTCCTTCACCACCGCCTTCAGCCGTTCCTCGAAATCGCCGCGATAGCGGGTGCCGGCCAGAAGCGCGCCCATGTCGAGGCTGTAGATGGTCGAGCCCGACAGGACGTCGGGCGTTTCCCCGCGCGTGATCTTGAGCGCGAGCCCCTCGGCGATGGCGGTCTTGCCCACGCCGGGGTCGCCCACCAGCAGCGGGTTGTTCTTGCGCCGCCGGCACAGCACCTGGATGCAGCGTTCGACCTCGGATTCCCGCCCGATCAGGGGGTCCACGTCGCCCTTGCGCGCCTTGGTGTTGAGATCGACGCAGAATTTCGACAGCGCCGATTCCTTTGCCTCGCCGGCCTCGGCCTTGGGGGTTTCGAGGTGTTCCTCGGCGCCCTGCACGGGGCGCGCCTCGCCGAAGGCGGGATTCTTGGCCACGCCATGGGCGATGAAGTTCACCGCGTCATAGCGCGTCATGTCCTGTTCCTGCAGGAAATAGGCGGCGTTCGATTCGCGTTCGGCAAAGATCGCGACCAGCACGTTTGCGCCCGTGACCTCTGTCCGGCCGGAGGACTGCACATGGATCGCGGCGCGCTGGATCACGCGCTGGAAGGCGGCGGTCGGCACGGCCTCGGACCCTTCGACCTCGGTCACGAGGGTGGACAGGTCGTCGTCGATGAAATCCACCAGCGTGCGGCGCAGGTCGTCGAGATCGACCGAGCACGCCTTCATCACGCGCGCGGCGTCGGGTTCGTCGATCAGCGCCAGCAGGAGATGTTCCAGCGTGGCCAGTTCATGCCGGCGCGCATTCGCATGCGCCAGCGCGCCGTGGATGGCTTGCTCGAGCGTGGTGGTGAAAGATGGCACGTTGGGTGCTCCTGTCCTGCGGGCCGGTCGGGGGTGTTTCCGGTTGCCCCGGAACCCCCTCGGCCGACCCTGGCCTCATGTGATTAAGATCGGCTTTCTGCGCCTGCCTTCAAGTCATTTTTCCGGGGCGTGATCGTTTCTTGACGGTTTCGCGCAAAATGTGATCGCGCGCCGGGGGGATGTGCGGGGGGGGGGGCCGGGGGCCGCCGGAGGGGCCGCGGTCAGAAACGGTCCTTGCGGGCGCGGATTTCGGCAAAGACCTCGGCCGCGGGGGCATCGGGCAGGTCCAGCTGCGCGCGGATCGCGGGGTCGCGGGCGCGCAGGAAGGAGTTGGTCGCCAGTTCCTCGGCCAGCCGCACCGGCACGGTGGGGCGGTTTTCGGCGCGGGCGGCGGCGATGCGGGCCGCGCGGTCGGCCAGCGCGGGATTTGCGGGGTCGATGGTCAGCGCGAAGCGGGCGTTGGCGGCGGCATATTCGTGGCCCGAACAGACCAGCGTGTCGGCGGGCAGGGCGGCCAGCTTTTGCAGGCTCTGCCACATCTGCGCCGCCGTTCCCTCGAACAGCCGTCCGCAGCCGAGCGCCATCAGGCTGTCGCCGGTAAAGACCGCGCCGGGGAAGGCATAGGCGACATGGCCCACGGTATGGCCGGGCACCTCGATCACATGGCCCGCGATCCCGCCCAGATCCACCCGGTCGCCCTCGGCCACCGCGGTATCCAGCGGCGGCAGGCGGTGGCGGTCGGCCTCTGCCCCCGTCACCTGCGCGCCGGTGGCGGCGACGGCCGCGGCCACGCCGTCGATATGGTCGCCGTGGTGGTGGGTGATCAGGATCCGGTCCAGCCGCCAGCCGCGATCCGCCAGCGCCGCCAGCACCGGCGCCGCCTCGGGTACGTCCACGCAGGCGGTGGCGCCGGTGGCGCGGTCGTGCGCCAGATAGGCGTAGTTGTCCTTGAGGCAGGGCACGGTGACGATTTCAAGCGGCATGGTCATTCCCTATATGTCCTGTGTATCCTGCCCCGACCTTCGCCCGCGAAAGGCGCCGCCGCAATGCATCTGGACGTGCTCGACCTGCGCAATTTCTATTACCGCACCCGTCTGGGGCGCGCGGCGCAGAAGGCGATACGCGATCAGGTAGGCACGATCTGGCCGGATACAAGCGGCATGACGGTGCTGGGATTCGGCTTTGCGGTGCCGCTGTTGCGGCCCTTTCTGGCGCAGTCGGCGCGGGTGATCGCGCTGATGCCGGGCCAGCAGGGGGTGATGCCCTGGCCGGCGGGGCAGCCCAATGTCGCCGCACTGTGCGAAGAGACGCAATGGCCGGTGGCGACGGGCACGGTGGACCGGCTTTTGCTGCTGCACGGGCTGGAAACCTCGCAGAACCCGTCCTCGGTGCTGGAGGAATGCGCGCGGGTGCTGGCGCCGGGGGGGCGGGTGCTGGTGATCGTGCCGAACCGGTCGGGGTTGTGGGCGCGCGGCGACGGCACGCCCTTCGGTTTCGGCCGGCCCTATTCGCCGGGGCAGCTGGAAGGCCAGCTGGAACGCCACGCCTTCGCCCCCGAACGCACCGCGGCGGCGCTGTTCCTGCCGCCGTCCGAACGCCGGTTCTGGCTGCGCACGGCAGAGTTCTGGGAGGGCATGGGCCGTGTGCTGCCGCTCTATGCGGGCGGCGTGCTGATGACCGAGGCCAGCAAGCAGGTCTACGCCCCCACGCGCGGCGGTCTGGGTGCGGTGGTGCGCCGGCCGCTGCGGGTGCTGGAGGGCGTGGGCCAGCCCGTGCCCACGCCGCAATCGGCGGCGCAGGAGTAGGGGCGCATCCTCGGCCCGTTGTGGCTGGCGAAGGCGCGTGCCTTCGCCATGGGATGCAGGGTCGGCCACTACATCGAGATCAGGTCGGGCGGGATGAGGAAACGCATTGCGTTTCCTCCGCCCGTCGCGCGGCGGTGCCATTGGAAACCGTGACGCCCTAAAACCGACAGGCCAGCGCCTGCCCCGGCGGGCGAGAAGCGCCCGCCATGGGCGGGGCGGGCGCTGGCCGGGGGCTTTGGGCCCC
>NZ_JAVKPH010000039.1:0-27715 GCF_031432425.1 Ruixingdingia sedimenti
TGAAAGCGGAGGGGCGCTATGCCGAAGATATCTACTGACCCGGGCCGCCACGCGCTGAACGGCCCGACCATGGGCACTCGCTGGTCGGCGCGTTTCCACGCCGATGCCGGGCTGGACCCCGCCCCGGTGCAGGCTGCCCTGCAAGCGACCGTGGCGGAGGTTGATGCCGCAATGTCGACATGGAAACCCGACAGCGACCTGATGCGCCTGAACCGGACGCCCGAAGGTGTCCGGGTGATCGTTCCCGCCAGGTTGGCCGAGGTGCTCGACCTCGGGCTGAGGATCGGGACCGCATCGGGCGGCGCGTTCGACATCGGCATGGGCGATGCGGCGCGCGCGTGGGGTTTCGGGTCTGAGCCGGCCAATGCCGAGGCTATGCGCGCGGCGATGGCCACCGCGCGCCGGCCCGCGCAGGAAGCGCTGGAGGTCGACCCTCTGGCCGGGCTGGCGCGAAAACACGCGCCGATCGCGCTCGATCTCAACGGCATCGCCAAGGGGCATGGCGTCGACAGGCTGGCCAAGACGTTGCAGGGCCTCGGCATCACCGCGTTCCTTGTCGGCATCGACGGCGAAATGCGTGCATCCGGGCTGCGACCCGATGGCATGCCGTGGACGGTCGCCGTCGAGATGCCCGATCCCGAACGCCGCGCGCCTCACTCCATCCTGAAGCTCGCAGATGCCGCCGTCGCCACGTCGGGCGACTACCGCCACTATGTGACCCTTCGCGGCCGACGGCTGTCGCACACGATGGACCCGACGACGGGCGGGCCGCTTCGCTCGTCGCCGGCCTCGGTCACCGTCGTCGCCCGCACCTGTGCCGAAGCCGACGCCTGGGCGACCGCGCTGATGGTGCTGGGTCCGCAAGCCGGCGGCGAACTGGCTTCGCGTCTCGGCCTCCATGCGCTGTTCCTCATCCGCGAGGCAGGCGTCATCCGGACCCATGCCGTCGGGGCGCTGTTCGACAGCCCGATGGTATCGGCGGCAGGCCGCGAGGGTCTGGTTCGTGCCTGATGTCTGTCCATTCGTGCAATAGGTCTTTGCAGGTTTCGTCAATTTTCGTGCGAAAACGGACAGTCTATGTCTATCCCAAGTCCGGCGGCGTCTGTCGATGCCCGTCGCGGCCAGAACCACTTGGCAGATACAGGAGATCACTATGCGGACTGTAAAATCTTTCACCACCGTCGCTGTCGCTCTCGCCCTCGCGCTGGGGTCAGCTGGCATTGCCGCCGCGCAATCCCAGGGACATGACAGCCATGGCGCGGGGGCTATCGAGATCACGCTGAACGATGGCGCCAAATGGCAGGGCGATCAGAACATGATCACCGGCATGACCGCGATTCACGGAACCATGGCCGCGAACCTGACCGCGATCCACAACGGCACCCTGCCGGCCGATGCCGCGAATGGGGTCGCTGCCGATGTCCAGAAGCAGGTCGATTTCATGGTCGAGAACTGTGTGCTGGAACCCGAGGTAGACGAGCAGTTCCATATCGTCCTTGGTGAGGTGATGACCGGCATCTCGGCATTGGAGGCCGGCGAGGTCGAGACTGGCGCGGTGACGATCGTTCAGGCGTTGAACGCCTATGGCGAGCATTTCGAGCATCCGGGCTGGCAGATGATCGACTGACGCCACGGGCGCAGGCATGGGCCGGCGCGGGCGTCACGCCTGCGCCGGCCTTGTCCTGCACGGGCAGCGCCCCTCCAGCAGGTCGGCATCGGCCGCCAGGGCCGTCGCCATGAAGTCCAGAAACAGGCGGATGCGCGCGGTTTGGCGCAGATCCTCGTGAATCAGCAACCACAGGTCCAGCATGAAATCCTCGGGCAGCGCGGCGGCGCGGATCAGGCTGGGGTCGCAATCGGCGATCACGCAAGGCAAGGCAGCAAGTCCGATCCCCACCTTCGCACCGGCATGGGCGGCGATGATCGAGTTTGTCCGGTAAATCTGTCGCGCATCCGGCCACCAGCGGGCCAGATTGCGGCTGAGCGGGCCATGCGCAGATCCGTAGCCGATCCAGTCACCCTCGGCAGGATCGCCCGGCGGCCGGTCCGCCGCGCCATAGGCGGCAAAGGCCAACCGCCCGACCCGCCGCCCGATCAGCGTCTCCTGTCCCGGATTGCCGATGCGCAGGGCCACGTCCGCCTCGCGCCGGGTCAGGTCCAGCACCGTATCCGCAACGATTACCTCGATCTCGATCTCGGGCCATTCGGCGCGGAAGGCGGCGACATGGCGGGGCAGCACACCCACCGCCAGCAGGTCGGTCGTGGTGATGCGGATCGTCCCAGTGGGCCGCTGGTCCTGTCCGGTAACCTTCAGCGCCAGCGCGGTGATTTCTTCCTCGATGCGGATGACGGAATCGCGCATCTCCTCGCCGGCCTGGGTCAGCGCGTAACCGCCGGGCAGCCGGTCGAACAGGCGCACCCCCAGCCGCGCCTCGAACGCACCGATGCGGCGAAAGACGGTGGAATGGGTAACGCCAAGGCTGCGCGCCGCCCCCGAAAGCGACCCCGCGCGCGCCACGGCCAGAAACAACCGCAGATCGTCCCAATCCTGCGCCTGTGCATTCATGCAATGATCCCTTGTCGAAATTGCCACTCCTGATCCTGAAAGGACAGCATATCTTCAGGTCACAAGCAATGACCGCCCCGCCGGGCGGCGACATGAAAGGAACCAGCCATGACCAAGACCATCCTGCGCAGCGACGAGTTTTCCTGCCCCTCCTGCGTGGTCAAGATCGAAAAGGCGCTGAAGGCGCTGCCCGGCGTCTCCGAGGCCAAGGTGCATTTCAACACCGGCCGCATCGAGGTCGCGCATGACCAGACCGCCGCACCCGTCGATACGCTGGTGCAGACGATCCGCGCCACCGGCTACGAGGCCCGCCCCGCCGCTTTCTGACCCTTTTTCTGCCCGGCCGCGCCTGCCCGCGCGGCCGGGCCTTCAAATTACGAGGCCCCGCATGTTGACCCCTATCCTGACAACCCTTCGCCAGCCGGCCAGCCGGCGCAAATGGCTGACGATCATCAGCGGCGCATTGATCGTGCTTGCCCTGATCGCCCTTTACGGGTTCGGCCTGCGCGGGCTGTGGGCCGCCTCGATGGTGACGGCGGCGTTTGTCGCCGGCTCTGACATCGCGTGGCGGGCGGTGCAGGCGCTGCGCATCCGCCATTTCTCGATTGAACTTCTGGTCACGGTCGCCGCTGTCGGTGCGCTGTTCATCGGCGAATACTGGGAATCCGCCGCCGTCACCTTTCTGTTCAGCTTCGGCGCCTGGCTTGAGGCGCGCACCCTGCGCCAGACCCGCGGCGCGCTGGCCGATCTGCTGAAGGCCGCGCCCGAGATTGCCACGGTGATCCGCGACGGCCAGCCGGTCGAAATCGCCGCCAGCGCCGTGCAACCCAATGAGACCGTGCTGGTGCGCGCCGGCAATCGCATTCCCGTCGATGGCGAGGTGATCGAGGGCGCCGCCGCCGTCTCCGAGGCCGCCATCACCGGCGAGCCGATCCCGGCCGAAAAAGCCCCCGGTTCCCACGTCCATGCCGGCACCATCGCGGAAAACGGCGTCTTGCGCATCCGCGCCACCGGCATCGGTTCCGACACCACGCTGGCCCGCATCATCCGCCGCGTCGAAGAGGCGCAAGAAGAACGCGCCCCCAGCCAGCGCATGATCGAACGCTTCGCCCAATGGTACACGCCCGGCATCATGGTGCTGGCGCTTGGCGCCTGGGCGGTGACGCAGGACATTCGCCTGGCGCTGACGCTGCTGGTGGTGGCCTGCCCCGGCGCGCTGGTGATCTCGACGCCCGTCTCCATCGTGGCCGGCATCGGGCGGGCGGCGCGGTCGGGCATCCTCATCAAGGGCGGCCAGCATCTGGAAAGCGCGGGCCGCATCGACATGCTGGCGCTGGACAAGACCGGCACACTGACCGAGGGCCGCCCGAGTCTGGTCGAGGTGCTGCCGCTGGCGGGCGTTGATCGCAAGGACCTGCTGCATTGGGCGGCGATCGCCGAATCCGGCTCGGATCACCCGCTGGGCCGACCCATCGTCGTCGCCGGCCGGGCCGAAGGTGACATTCCCGCACCCGAGGCGGTCGAGGAAGTTGCCGGCATGGGCCTTGTGGTCAACCATGAGGGCCGGCAGGTCGCGGCCGGCAACCGGCGCCTGTTCGACAAGCTGGGCATCGGCTTTGAGCCCGAGGCCGAGGCCGCCATGGCCGGGGTTCTGGAACGCGGGCGCACGCCGATCATCGTGGCGCTGGACGGGCGGATCGCGGGCATCTTTGGCCTTTCCGACCAGCCCCGGCCCTCGGCCAAGGGCGCCATCGCCCGGCTGCGCGACATCGGCGTCAGCCGCATCGCCATGCTGACCGGCGACCAGCCGCAGGCCGCAAGCGCCATCGCCGCCGAGATCGGCATCACCGAAGTCCACGCCGGCCTGCTGCCCGAGGACAAGCTGGACCTGATCCGCGGCTTTCAGGCCGAGGGCCGCCATGTCGCCATGATCGGCGACGGCATCAACGACGCCCCGGCGCTGGCCGCTGCCGACACCAGCATCGCGATGGGCGCGGCGGGGTCCGATGTGGCGATCGAGACCGCCGACATCGCGCTGATGGGTGACGATCTGGAAAAGCTGCCCGAGGCCATGGCGATCTCTCGCGCGACGCTGCGCAACATGCGCCAGAACCTTGTCATCGCGCTGCTGACGGTGGCGGGGTTGCTGTTCGGGGTCTTCAACGGCGACGTGCATATGGCCGAAGGGATGCTGATCCACCAGCTTTCGGTGTTGGTGGTGATCGCCAACGCCATGCGCCTGCTGCGCGTCCCGCGCGGGCTCGGCGGGCGCCGACCTGTGCCGGCAGCGGTGCCCGCGACCGCCTAGGCGCTTGTGCCTCATCTACAATTCCGCTCCCGTGCCCATGGCGCGGGGGGCGTTTTCATGGGGGATGACATAACCGATAGCAATGATGCCAGACAGATCGGTGAGGTTCTGGATTTCTGGTTCCCCGAGGGCCGCGCGCTGGATATCGACCCGGACCGCCATGCCGAACTGTGGCGCTGGCGGATGCATGGCGGTGCGGATGGGGCGATTGCGGCCCGCTTTGGCCCGTTGACCGAACGTG
Source organism: Ruixingdingia sedimenti (assembly GCF_031432425.1). Taxonomy (NCBI): domain Bacteria; kingdom Pseudomonadati; phylum Pseudomonadota; class Alphaproteobacteria; order Rhodobacterales; family Paracoccaceae; genus Ruixingdingia; species Ruixingdingia sedimenti. Next base: position 5,116 of record NZ_JAVKPH010000039.1, read on the forward strand.
GCGCGGCGGGTGGGCTGGACCACTGGTCCGCCACGCCCGAGGGCCGGCTGGCTCTGATCGTGGTGCTGGACCAGTTTCCGCGCTCGCTGTGGCGGGGCAGCGCGCGGGCCTGGGCGCAAGACACGGAGGCGCTGGCGCAGGCCGAGGCCGGGCTGGACAATGGCGACTGGACAGCGCTTGGCCTGTCCTGGTTCCAGATTACCTTCACGCAGCCGCTGGGCCATGCCGAAGGGCCGGAGCATCTGGCCCGCATCGACCGGCTGATCGCCCTGCGCCGCGACATCGCCACCCGCGCGCCGGCGCCGTTGCGGCCGCTCTATGCCTCGCTCGTCGATCAAGCGGGGCAGGTACGCCGCATCATCGCCAGCTTTGGCCGCCACCCGCACCGCAACGCCATCCTTGGCCGCAGATCGACGCCCGAGGAGGAGGCCTATCTGGAAAAGGGCGCGTTTCCGCATCAGCGCGTCTTTCGGGGATGAGCGCATCCCCACGGGTCAGGCCGGCCGCGCGACACCCGTCGGCGCCTGTCCGGCAACAGACGCCTTCGGCCGGCGGATCGGGTCCGACAACAACCGCAGCCCGTTCAGCACCACCAGCACGGTGCCGCCTTCATGGCCGATCACCACCAGCGGCAACGGCAGATCGAAGAACAGCCCGCCGATGACCAGAACCACCATGGCGCCGATGGCGAAGGTCAGGTTCTGCCGGATCACCCTTGACGTTCGGCGCGACAGGCGGTGCGCGTCCGCAAGCCGCTCCATATCCTCGGACAGCAGCGCCACATCGGCGGCCTGAAGCGCCACCTCGGACCCGGCCGCGCCCATGGCGATGCCGACATCGGCGCGGGCCAGCGCCGCGGCGTCGTTCACGCCGTCGCCGACAAAGGCAACGCGGCCGGTTGCGGCCAGTTCGCCAACCGCGCGAACCTTGTCCTGTGGCAGCATTTCGGCGTGAGTCTCTTCGGGCCTCAGCCCAAGCCGGGCGCCGATGCGCAGCGCCACCGGCCTGCGATCCCCGGTCATCATGACGATGCGGCGGACACCACTGTCGCGCAGGGCCGTGATCGCCCCTGCGGAACTGGCCCGTGCCTCGTCCGCTACGCTGACGGCGCCCAGCAGGGTGGCGCCGCGACCCAGATAGACGACCGTATTGGCGCCATCCGCCAGCGCCTGCAACGCGGGGTGATCCGTTGCAGCCTTCATGTCCTCGGCAAGATAGGCATTGCCCGCCCAAACCGGGCCAAGTGCATCGGCCCCTTCGATACCGATGCCTGGCCGGGCGTTCACATCGGCAACGATTGCTGGATCAAGCCCGCGCGCGGCAACTTCCCGGCGGATCGCGGCGGCGATATGATGCTCGGAATGCGCCTCCAGCCCCGCCAGCAGCGACAGGAACCCGGCCTCGTCGCCATCCAGCGCGACGATTTCCGTCACCTCGGCGCGGCCGGTGGTCAGGGTGCCGGTCTTGTCGAAGGCGAAGATATCGACCTCGGCCAGCGTCTCCAGCGCGCCGCCGCCCTTGAACAGAACACCGCCGCGCGCCGCCGCCGACAGGGCCGACAGGATCGCGGCGGGGACGGAAATGACGATGGCGCAGGGGCTGGCGGCGACCAGCAGCGTGGCGGCGCGGTAAAGCGCCAGTTCCCAGTCGCCGCCCAGCCACCAGAACGTGGCAAAGGCGATCACCGCACCTGCCAGCACCGCGACCGTGTAGCGCTGGCCGAACCATTCGCTGAACCGCTCTGAGGGTGCGCGGGCGGCCTGCGCCTCGGTCACCAGGCGGATCATGCGGGCGATGGTGCTGTCGCTGACGCTGCGCGTGACCTCGACCTCCAGCACGCCGTCCAGATTGATCGTGGCCTCGAACACCTGCGCACCGGCCTCTTTTGACACGGGCATGGATTCGCCGGTGATGTTGGCCTCGTCGATGCCGCCGCGCCCGGTGACGACCACGCCATCACTGGGCACCCGGGCGCCGGGGCGCAGCACCACCACATCGCCGACGGCCAGCACCTCGGCGGGAACTTCCTCGACAGCGCCGTTGGCGGTCTTGCGCAAGGCGGTCTCGGGGCGCAGCGCCATCAGCGCCTCGATGGCGCGGCGGGCGCGGCCAAGCGCGCGTTCCTCCAGCGTGGTCGAGATGCTGAACAGCGTCAGCAGCACCGCACCCTCGAACGGGGCGCCGACGATTGCGGCGGCGATTGCCGCGACGATCATCAACAGGTCGATGTCAAGCACGCGCGCGCGCCACAGTTCCGACAGCGCGCGCCAGCCGGTGGGCAGGCCGCCAGCCAGATAGACTAGCACCAGCCCCGGTAGCTCCAGAGCGTCGAAAGCTCCGCTGGGCAGCCATCTGCCGGCTGCCGCCATCGCCATGCCGAGCACGGTGACGAGCGAAAGGGTCAGTGACAGGTCAACGGGTGGAAAGCGCTTCATGTCGGGCTCCTGGCGGACGAGGTCGCGGCTGGCAGCCGCCATCGCTGGCTGGGTGAGTGGATCAATCGGATGGCTTATGGCACCGCAATGCAAAGGCCGCGATGGCTATCCAGATGGCGCTGCGCAGGATCATCGCGCCCATGGTGCGTGCTTCCCATGCGCCGCCGGCACCGACATGCCACAGGAAGGCAGCGAAGACGGCCACCGTGGCCGTGGCAATGGCAATCGCCAGCATCGGTGCCCAGCCCGCGCCGCGCCACAGGCCGATCCCAGCCAGAACATAGGCAAAGCCCGCGCCGAAATTGAACCACAGCACGAATTGCACCACTGCGCCCATATCGACGCCGCCGAACAGCGCCCTGCCGCCCGAGACGAGGGTGAGCAGGCCGAAGATCACTGCGACGGCGGCGGCGATAGCCAGGGCGCGGGTTCTTGCGGGCATGAGATGTCTCCGGATCAGGCGTCGGCGAGGCGGCCGTCGCGCAGGTATATCAGGCGGTCGAAACGGTCGAAGATCTTTTCGTCATGGGTGACTGTCACGATGCAGGCTTCCTGTTCGACCGCGAGCTTGCGCATGAGGTCCATCACCAGCCCGGCGCGCGCGCCGTCGAGCGCGGCGGTGGGTTCGTCGGCCAGGATGATGCGGGGACGGTTGGCCAGCGCGCGGGCAATCGCCACGCGCTGCGCTTCGCCACCCGACAGCAGCGCCGGCTTGACCATCGCGCGATGGCCGACTTCCAGGTAGTCCAGCAGTTCGCGCGCCCGCGCCCGGCCCTCCTCGGTGGGGCGGCCGGCAAGATCGAGCACGACAGCGACATTCTCCTGCGCTGTCAGAAAGGGCAGCAGGTTGTGGCTCTGGAAGATGAAGCCGATCTTGTCGAGACGAAGCCGCCTCAGGTCGCGCCGCAGCCATTTGCCGTCGAACACCGGCTCACCGTCCAGCACCACCCGTCCCCCCGAGGGGGCGAGAATGCAGCCGATGATGTTGAGCAGCGTCGTCTTGCCCGAACCGGAAGGGCCGAGCAGCGCGATCACCTCGCCGGCCCGCACGGTCAGATCGACCGCCCGCAGGGCATCGACGCGGGTTTCGCCCTCGCCGAAATGCTTGGCCACGTTCGAGACCTCGATGAGGATGTCGCCGAGCGCCATGTCGGTCAACTTCCGAGCGCGGTGGCCGGGTCGACCTTCATCGCCGCCCGCACGCCGAGCGCCGAGGATAGAAGGCAGACGGCGGCGATAATGCCGGCAAGGACCATGACGTTGAACGGCTCCAGCACCACGCGGCGGGGAAAGTAGTCCTTCACCGTCAGGATCAGCATCAGCCCGATCCCCCAGCCCGCGGCACCAAGGATCAGCGCCTGCTGCACGATCAGCGCGATGATGGTGCGGTCGGGGGCTCCGATCAGCTTCAGCGTGGCGATCTGCTTCAGCTTCTCCATGGTCATCGTGTAGATGATGAGGGCGATCACCACGGCGCTGACGGACAGCAGGATGCCGAGGAACAGCCCGATCTGGCGGCGCGCCTTGTCGACCACCGAGGCGAGCAGCAGCTCCTCCTGTTCGACCTGGGTCATCGCGGCGAGGTGCTTCCACTGGCGCACGGTGGCGGTCAGCAGATCGACATCGGCGCCCGGCGACATGCGGGCAATTATGGTGGCGACCGAGGCGGACTTGACGGAAACTGCGCCACGCGCGGTCTGCACCCGCTGGGCCGCCGGGTCGAGTTCGGTTTGCAGCGCCATCGCGTCGGCCAGCGTCACATAGACTGCCGGATCCCCGCCCGAGTTCATCGCGCCTTCCACAAGCCCGACCACGGTGAAGCGGTCGCGCCCGAGCCGGATCGTCTCGCCCGGCAGCAGGCCGGTCTTGCGGTCGGCCACCAGTTCGAAATGGCCGGCGCCGATGCCGCGCCCCTCGGCGATCGCCTGCGGCCCGCCCGGACGCCCCGGCTCGTATCCGATGACGTAGAGACGCAGCGTTTGCCCGGTGTGGGCCGCTTCGACGTTCTGGTAGTTCACCGCGCCGGCCTCGGCCACGCCGGGCATCCGCGCCACTGCATCGCGCGTGTCGGCGGGAATGCTGGAGGCTTCCGCGAACGGTCCCTTGGTGCCGGCCTCCACCACCCAGACATCCGCCGCCGGCGCCTTCACCACCGCCAGCGCGTCCGAGACGAGGCCGTTATAGATACCGATCATCGCCAGCACGACCGTCATCAACAGCCCCAGCCCGAAACAGGTCAGCACGAAGCGGAACAGGCCATGGCGAATGTCCTTGAGCGCGAGGTTCATGGCGCCTCGCCGACGCGGGCGCGCCGGCCCTCTGCGGCGCCCTTCGGCGGGCTGGTGACGATGGCGGCTCCTTCGGGCAGGCCGCCCGTGACCTCGACGCGGCCGCGATCATCGCGGGCGCCGAAGGTCAGCCCCACCCGCGCAAGGCGGCTATCCTGCACCGTCCAGACCGTGCCGCGATGGCCGTCGAAGCCGGTGATGGCGACCTCGGGCACCATCAGTGCGCTCGCGCGGGTGCCGGTCAGGATGCGCACTTCGGCCTGTTCGCCAAGAAACATCTCGGCGGGGCAGTCGGCGCAGGTCAACCAGACGCGGCGTTCCTCGTTCACCCGGTCGCTTTCGATGCCGATGCGGGCAATGGTGCCGTGAAACTCGGCCGCGGGCTGCGAGCGCAGCCGGATGGTGCCGGGTTGGCCAAGGGCAAGCTGACCGGCGCGTTCTTCGTCGACATAGGCCTGGATCCAGACGGTGGCCGGGTCGATCAGGGTGAAGATCGCATCGCCGGCCTTCACCACCGTGCCCGGCTCGGCATGGCGGGCGACGATCAGCGCGTCATAGGGCGCGACCAGCCGGTGATGGGCGAGAAGGGCTTCCTCCTGCCGCAGCGCCGCCGCCGCATCAAGACCCTGTGCCCGGATCACCGCCACATCCGCCTCGGCCACGGCCAGATCGGCGCGGGCCACATCCTCGTCGCGCTGCGCCTCCTCGGCGCGCTGGACCGAGGCGACATCGCGCAGCGCCAGTCCCTGCTGGCGGCGGTTCGCCGCCTCGCGCTGCGCCAGGACGGCGCGGGCGCGCACGACCGCGGCATCGGCCTTGGCAAGATTGGCCTCGTTGGCTGTCACCGCTGCGCCGGCGCGGGCAACGCGCGCTTCCTGTTCGGCAGAGTGAAGGATGGCCAGTTCCTGCCCCTTGGCCACACTGTCCCCGGCATCGGCGGAAAGCCGGGTCAGGGCGGCGCCCACCTCGAAGCCGACGCGGCTGAGTATTCGCGCCTCGACAGTGCAGAGCCCGTAGATGCGAAGGGCCACATCATGTTCGGGCTGAACGATCGCCACCGTCAGGGGGCGTTCGGTGAAGAACAGAAAGCCGGCAGCGACAGCCGCCGCCAGAAGAAGACCCGATAGCCAGATGCGCCGCATCGTCTATTTTCCTTCCGCGGCCAGAAGCCGGCACTGTACGTCGAACAGGCGCAGCCCCTCGGCTCGCAAATCGAAATCGCGGGCGCCGAGCGCCCAGCGGATCGCCACGCCCTGCACGAGCGAGGTCAGCAGCACCGCCGCATCGTTTGCGGGCATGTCGCCGCGCAGAACCCCTGCTTCCTGCGCGGTTCTGATCTCCGTCGCCAGAAGGCCGTGGAAGGTCGTGAGCCTACCGTGAAAGGTGGCGCGCAGCTCCGTGTTGGTGACGTTCAACTCACGCGAAAACAGCAGCATCGGCAGCGCGGGGGTCGCGTCGATCTGCGCGAACTGTGCGGAAATCAGTGCACGCAACCTGACGATCGGCGTGTCTCCGAGGCTTAATGCATTTTCCCAAGCCGTTGCCAGCCCCTCGGCCACATGCTCGGCCACCGCCTGCCACAAGGCGGCCTTGGTTGGGAAGTGCCGGAACAAGGCGGCCTGCGTGACGCCGATCTGCGATGCGACCGCTCCTGTCGTCACCCGGTCCGGCCCGATCCTGTCGGCCAGGTCGAGTACGGTGGCCATGATCTCGGCCTTGCGAAGCTCCGCTGACTTTCGCACGGGGCACCTTGTTAGTTAGTGATCGGTCACAAACATACTTAGGCGGGCTCCTGCGATGCGTCAATCACGAGGCGTCATTTTCTGCATGCATTGATTGCCACGACACCGGGAACTAGGTGGGCAAGATAGAGGCCGGCCTATCTCTGCCCGCGACGCGGTGAATACGGAAGACAACACGTAAGTTCGTCTAATGGACGCTAAGCCGCAACTCTGAAAATTGCAAAACCGTCTGGTACAAGTTGTTTTATTAGGAGGACTACGTTTGGTACGGGGGGCGCCGGCAAAGATGATTGCACGCTCTCGCAACCATCTTTGCCGGCTCAGACTGCAAGCTTTGATCGACGGCTTTGCGCCCGCATTTTCGACGTTCGAGTGACAGTTGCGACTTCCCGAAAGCCGAAATTGCTTATCGTGGGCCTGAGCGCCAGCCGACTACTTCGACGTATATGAATCCCACGTGGTTCGCCACTTCGCCGCCGATTGTGCGATATTGCCGCTTATGGCCACCGATTTGGGCTTTCCCGCCGTCCGTGTGTGATTTTTCATGGAATGAGGGCCCCAGTTGAGGGGTAATTTTCGTCCAAACGGGACCCCTTAACGTGGGGTCATCAAAGTGCGTCCGGTTTGATCGGAGGCATTTGTGTTTTGGATGTTGGTTGTGGAGACGATTGCAAAGATACGCCGGCTGTCGCTGGTGCAGGGGAAGTCGATCAAGGCGATCTGCCGGGAGTTGAAGATCTCGCGGAAGGTGGTTCGCAAGGTGCTGCGATCGGACGAGACCGAGTTCCGCTACGAGCGCAAGCATCAGCCGTATCCCCGGATGGGAGCCTGGCGTGAGAAGTTGGACGGGCTGCTGTCGGCGAATGCGGCAAAGCCGCAGCGTGAGCGGCTGACGCTGATCCGGATCTTCGAGGAGCTTCGCGGCCTTGGCTATGACGGCAGCTACAGCTCGGTGTGGCGCCACGCGCAGGATTGGGATGAGCAACGCGGCAGCGCCGCGGCTGAGGCCTATATCCCGCTGAGCTTCGCGCCTGGCGAAGCCTACCAGTTCGACTGGAGCCACGAGGTCGTCCTGCTCGACGGCGTGACGGTGACCGTGAAGGTGGCGCACATGCGGCTCTGTCACAGCCGCATGTTCTTCGTTCGGGCCTATCCGCGCGAGACGCAGGAGATGGTGTTCGACGCCCATGACCGGGCGTTCGCCTTCTTCCGCGGGGCGTGCACGCGCGGTATCTACGACAACATGAAGACGGCGGTTGACGCGATCTTCATCGGCAGGGATCGCCGCTACAACCGCCGCTTCGCGCAGATGTGCGGTCATTACCTTGTCGAACCGGAGGCCTGTACGCCGGCGTCGGGTTGGGAGAAGGGCCAGGTCGAGAATCAGGTCGGGCTGGTACGAGAACGCTTCTTCACGCCGCGTCTGCGCTTCAAGACGCTGGAGGACCTGAACGGCTGGCTGGCCGACAAATGCGTCTCCTGGGCCAAGGCGCACCGGCATCCCGAACAGGACGGCCGCACGATCTGGGAGGTGTTCGAGGAGGAGCGCGGCAGCTTCATTCCATATGCCGGACGCTTCGACGGCTTCCACTGTGTCCCGGCCTCGGTGTCGAAGACCTGCACGGTGCGCTTCGACAACAACAAATACTCGGTGCTGTCGAGCGCCGTCGGCCGGCCGGTCGAGATCCATGCCTATGCCGATCGCATCGTCATCCGCCAGGACGGCGTGGTCGTCGGCGAACATGCCCGCTGCTTCGGCCGCAACGAGGTGATCTACGACCCTTGGCATTACGTCCCGGTATTGGCCCGCAAACCCGACGGGTTGCGCAACGGCGCACCGTTCAAGAACTGGGTTCTGCCGTCGGCCATGGAGAAGGTGCGTCGCAAGCTCAAGACAGTGGATGACGGCGACCGGCAGATGGTGTCGATCCTCACCTGTGTGCTGAGCGACGGATTGAACGCGGTCGAGGCGGCCTGTCAGGAGGCGCTCGATCACGGCGTCTCGTCGGCAGCGGTGATCCTCAACATCCTGGCCCGCCGCCGCGACCCGGCGCCGGGCACGATCCTTTCCATTCCCCAGGCGCTGAAGCTGGCTCACGAGCCGATCGCCGACTGCGCCCGCTATGACAGTCTCAGGAGGACGAACAGCCATGGAACGCACCGAGGTTCTGGAACTGATGGGCACGCTGAAGCTCTACGGGATGCGATCAGCCTATGACGAGATCATGGGCGTCGCCATCAAGCGCCAGCACGAACCACCGAAGATCGTCGGCGATCTGCTGCAGGCCGAGATATCCGAGAAGCAGGCCCGCTCCATCAAATACCAGCTCACCGTCGCCAAGCTGCCATTGGCCAAGGACATCGATGACTTCGACTTCACCGGCACGCCCGTCAACGAGAGCCTGATCCGTGATCTTGCCGGCGGAGCCTTTGTCGCCGATCAGCGTAACGTCGTCCTGGTCGGCGGCACCGGCACGGGCAAATCCCATCTGGCCATCGCCATTGCCCGGGCGCTCATCCGCAACGGTGCGCGCGGCCGCTTCTTCAATGTCGTCGACCTGGTCAACAGACTGGAGACCGAGACCCGTGCCGGCCGCCAGGGGCGCATTGCCGATCACCTGACCCGGCTCGACTTCGTCGTGCTCGACGAACTCGGCTATCTGCCCTTCGCCCAGGCCGGCGGGCAGTTGCTCTTCCATCTCGTCTCGAAGCTCTACGAGCGGACCAGCGTCATCATCACCACCAACCTGGCGTTCGGCGAATGGCCCACCGTCTTCGGCGACGCCAAGATGACCACGGCGCTGCTCGATCGACTTACCCATCACTGCGAGATCGTCGAGACCGGAAACGAATCCTGGCGCTTCAAGAGCCGCTCTCAAAGCTAAAGCCGAAAGCAAACGAGCCGCGCCCGATCAGGCTGTGCAACCCCGACCAGCTTCGCCTGATCGGGCGCTCACCGTCGTGCCCTCCATCAACCCAAAACCGGGGTTCCTTTTGCGCGAAAATACGGGGTCCCGATTCCACGGTCATTGACATCGTATCCATATCGACCGGCAGCATGCGCAGCGTCATGTCCATGACCGCGCCCGCCATGCTCACGTCGCCTCGGCCGACGAGGCGCGGCAGATCTTCCTGATCGCAGTCTCCGGCCCATGCCAGGACCGCATCGTCCGGCGTAAGCACCGGCTCTGGGATCTTGGGGTGGTCGATCTCGATCACCCAGCGACCCTCGTCCGCGAGGGTGACGGCCATCGGTTCGGTCATCTCGGGGTGATCGAGCAGCAGATCCTCGCCCAGCAGCCAGATGGACATGGTCTCGGTTTCGGGCGAGGGCTGCATGGGGATGACCATCCCGCCGGCAAGGACGTAGCCGGAAAGGTGGGCGACGCGCCAGTCGCCCACGAACCGCTCGCGCAACTCCTGCCACGCTGTCGGCGAGGACATGCCGCAAAGGGGCGAACTGTCGCTCCGATCCTGTGCCAGGGCAGGCACGGCGGCACAGACCAGAACGATCGTCAGCGCGAGGGCCCGTTTCATCGGCTTCATTCCTCCTTACCGTAGCAGGTTAGTGCCCTGCGACTGTGATCTGGCCCTCCACGACATCAAGGACGAGGGGATGGCGCTGTCCCGGCACCCGGTCCGACATCGGATGAGCCACCAGGTGCGCTTCGATCTCTCCGTTGAAACGCAGCGAGCCATCCCCGTCGCGCTCGATATCCAGGATTGTGCGCGTCCCCGTATCGTCAGCGAGCCGTAGAACTGGATTTCCAGCTCCGTCCTCGATCCGCAGTTCGAGGAGGCTTGCCGTTCCCTCGACCATCATCACTAGCAAACGGATCGGGCCGATATCTTTCGGCACCTCCTGCGGATCGGCGAAGATGCGCAGGGAGCCGACATCATCGCTCTCGAAATGGTACTCCGACCGCTCCGCGTCGATGCGCCAGGACGTGGGCGCGCCGTCCAGAAACCCAGTCATGCTCCCGTCTGGTTCCTGAGCGAGGACAGGTGCGGAAAGGCAGATCGCAACTAGGGAAAACGCCGCGGTCCTCACTGCAACTCACCCAATACGGCTTCAAACGTCAGGCTAACACTGAGAGTATCGTCGGGGTCAGGATTACGAAGGGCAATCCGGTCCATACTGGTTAGAACACCTTCCACCTGGCCCGCGATTGCCAGCACATCGCCTTGGTAGGAGGCGCTCGTAATTGTCAGGGAGAGTTCATCGTCCAGGTCCGCACGGTAAACGCGATACGGATCGGTATTGAGAATTGGAACGTCGATTTCTGCGGAAAAGAAGCCACCATCGAGATCGCCGATCCACTCTGCGCCGACGGACAAGCTGCCCAGGCCGCGCTCCCTCAGTGCCGGTGCTCGAAAATAGATTGAAAAGCTTGAAGACGTGAAGTCGGACTGCTCTGTCCAGACCGACAGTTCAATCTCTTCGCCTGCGATCGTCCCGGATGCCGTTCCCCCCGGCTCTGCGGCTACGGCAGGCACGACAAGGGCCAGAAGGCCAAATGCCGTAATGACTGATCTGAGCATGGTTATGAATTCTCCTGATTTTTGTGACGCCCGTCATTCGCCAAGCGTGATGATCGCGCGGCCGAGAACTGCCCTTTCCGTTATGTCCAGATAGCGGATTTCGTAGGTGCCGGGCGCATCCGGCATTTCGATCTCCAGGCTGTCGATCCCGACGGCGCTTGCGAAACTGATCCAGCTGAAATCCGCCTGATCGGCGCGAGCCAGCGCAACACGCCGGTCCTCGCTTTCGCCGCCGCCGGTCCAGCGCACGACGATGGTCTCGCCCGGCCTCGCGGTGGCGGGCACGACGAGCCCGGCACCCTCATCCATCGGCGCATCTGCCGCCAGAACTTCGATCGGCCGGCGCGCCATGACCCGATCGCCATGATCCAGATGGTAACGGACTTCATAGGCGCCTGGCTCCGCCGGGGCGGTGAACGTGCCGCGATCAGCATCGCCGATGCGGCGATAGCCGCTTTGCTCGCCGTCGGGCGTGCCGATTCGAACGATGGCAACGTAATCGCGCGGATGGATGACGCCGCTCCATGATACGGTGATTTCCGTTTCGGCCCGCACCCTGTCGGGTCCGTTGAGCGAGACATCACCCTCGATCACCTCGACGGGCGCACGGGCGAGAACCCGGTCGCCGGCGTCGAGTTGCAGGCGTACCTCGTAAAGCCCCGGTTCGGCCGGCGCACGCAACTCGCCCTCGGCATCGCCTTCCATGCGGTGGTAATCGCCATAGGCTCCGTCATCTGCCCCTGCGGGCACGATGGTGACGTAATCGCGCGGATGCAGGCCCTCGGCCTGCCAGGTGACGGGGAAGGCCGATCCGACGACGACCTGTGCCGGCGCCGATACGGTGACGTCCGCATCGACCACCTCGACGGGTGTGCGGGCGAGAACCCGATCGCCGGTGTCGAGTTGCAGGCGCACCTCATAAAGCCCCGGCTCGGCCGGCGCACGCAACTCGCCCTCGGCATCGCCTTCCATGCGGTGGTAATCGCCATAGGCTCCGTCATCTGCCCCTGCGGGCACGATGGTGACGTAATCGCGCGGATGCAGGCCCTCGGCCTGCCAGGTGACGGGGAAGGCCGATCCGACGACGACCTGTGCCGGCGCCGATACGGTGACGTCCGCATCGACCACCTCGACGGGTGTGCGGGCGAGAACCCGATCGCCGGTGTCGAGTTGCAGGCGCACCTCATAAAGCCCCGGCTCGACCGGCGCACGCAACTCGCCCTCGGCATCGCCCTCCATGCGGTCGTAATCGCCATACGTTCCGTCATCTGCGCCTGCGGGCACGATGGTGACATAGTCGCGCGGATGCAGGCCCCCGGCCTGCCAGGTGACGGGGAAAGCCGACCCGACGACGACCTGTGCCGGCGCCGATACGGTGACGTCCGCATCGACCACCTCGACGGGTGTGCGGGCGAGAACTCGGTCGCCGGCGTCGAGTTGCAGGCGCACCTCATAAAGCCCCGGCTCGGCTGGCGCACGCAACTCGCCCTCGGCATCGCCTTCCATGCGGTGGTAATCGCCATAGGCTCCGTCTTCCGCCCCCGCGGGGACGATGGTGACGTAATCGCGCGGATGCATGCCCTCGGCCTGCCAGGTGACGGGGAAAGCCGACCCGACGACGACCTGTGCCGGCGCCGATACGGTGACGTCCGCATCGACCACCTCAATGGGTGTGCGAGCGAGAACCCCGTCGCCGGCGTCGAGTTGCAGCCGCACCTCATAGAAGCCGGGTTGGGTCGGGGCGCGCAGTTCGCCCTCGGTCCGGTCCTCAAGCCGATCGTAGTCGCCATAGATCCCGTCCTCTGCATCGGCGGGCACGATTGTGACGTAATCGCGCGGATGCAGGTCCTCGCCTTCCCATGTCACCCTGAACGCGGACCCGACAACGGCCTGCGCCGGAGCGAATACCTGCGCGAGGGGCTGCTCTGGCGCGATAGGCGGGAAGATCGCGTGGACATTGCTTGCGCTGTCCGATGCCAGACTGATTTCGGTCTGCGAGAAGTCGTCCTGAGCCGTCGAATGGACCGTCACGATATAATCGCCGAACGGCAGATCGGCGGTGAGGGGATTTGCGGTGCCCGTCCGCATCATGTTGAATCCGGTGTCCGAGATTTCCCAAATCACCTCGCCGGGCAGAAGGGGAATATCCAATGGCATCGACGGTTGGTCCCAGATAGGTTCGTCGCCGATCTTCCCGCCAGCGAGATTGGCGGTGAAGGTGAAGGTTCCCGAAGGTGGCGCGGCGGTGACTTCACGCAGTGCGTCGGTCAGTTCGCGGGCGTTGTCAGCGGTCAGGAAGCGGCCGCCGGTCTCCTCGGCGATACATTGCATCTGCATCAGCGCCTCAGCCTCGCCCCTGACGTCGAAGCCGATGACGTGGGCGGTGAAGTCCACGCCGGCCGCCTCCAGCGCGCGGGCGGCAGCGCAGGGATCGGGGTTGCAGGTTTCGATGCCGTCCGAGACGAGGATCACGGTTGCCGCCTGTTCGGTATGGCGCAGCGCTTGGGCAGCGGCGATGACAGCATCGGTCATCGGGGTCATGCCGCGCGGGTTCAGTTCGTTAACGATCCGGGCAATCTCGTCGGCGGTGCCCGGCGCCGGCGCAACAACGGTCTCGATATCCGAGCATTGTCCGCGCTCGCGGTGGCCGTAGGTGACGAAGCCGAGATTCTGGTCTGCGGAGAAATCCGACAAGATGTCGGCCACCACCTCACGGGCGATGGTGATCTTGTTCACCCCGTCGATCTGGCCCCACATCGACCCCGAAGCATCCAGCACGAGGATCGTGTTCTGGCGTTCCTGGGCGAGCGTCGGCGCTGCAAGGGATAACGTCAGGGCGGCAAGCCCGGCGGTCACGAGCGGTTTCATGCGGCTTCTCCGTTGTGCGTGGCTCCGAAGCGAGCGCCCGCGCGCTCTTTCAGTTTGCGAAAATGCGAGGACATCTGCTCCAGCCGCGCATCCCATTCCGGGTCGGGCTGCTGGCCGTCGGTCGTTTTGAAATAGACCTGCATCAGGCAGGTGACGGCGAAGGGTTCCAGGAAGGCCGCCTTGACGCTCCATGCGAACAGAAGCGCGAAGACGAAGCCGCCCGCCGACCAGGCACCGGGGATGGCGTAGACCAGTGCGGCAGCCGGGGCGAGCATCACGAGGAAGATCAGAAAGGCGAGGCCGTAGGTAAAAAGCGTCAGCCAGGCGGCGTTGCGCAGCATCACTTTCCAGTTCTGGCCGTAGAGCACCAGCGCCTCACGCGCCGATCCCCAGGCATCCGTTGAGCGGGTGCGGATCGCATGAGCGAGGATCACCTCATCGATGAACCCGACCGCCATGCGTAGGAATGCCTGGACGACGCCCATCAACTGCCGGACATAGGGGATTGGCAGGATCGACAGGATGCCGCGCGCCAGCCCCGTGACGGCGCGAATAACGCCCTTTACCAATTGGTCCAGCGCGAAGAGCAACGACGCCTGGCCGAAGCGTTCTTTCACCACGGTCGTGGCATGGGCGATCTGACCGCGCCCTTCCGGCAGAGGCCTGCCGTCGATCAACTCGACCAAAACCGCGACGTGACCCGCCTTGACGACGTAAAGGATGTACTCGCGCAGCCAATACATTACCGCGCCGGTCACACCGAACCCCGCCATGCCGCCCCAGGCCATAGCGGTCGCGCGGAAATCTTCATCCCCGAAGGCGCCGACGCCCCAGCCGATCACGACGCCGGCGCCGGTCGCAAGGATATAGGCCAGCGTGATCCCGAAATAGACCGCCGCTCGCAAGAGCACGAAAGGCAGCGTCCGCATCATCAGGCTGAACGCCTGTCCGATATTGAAATCCCACAAAGCTCCGGTTTCCTTTCGGGTGTCGATCAGTCTGAGAGGTGACGGCCGGGGGCGGTCGCTTCGTCCCCGAAATGGCGCCGCAGCCAGGCGTTGATGTCATTGGCGACTAGCGCGGGCCCGTCGCCGGACACGCTCCACCGCGACAGCGTGACTCGTGTGGCCGGGCGCGTGTCGCGAAAGACCAGAACCACCTTCGAGGTGCTGCGGTCCTCTCGCGCGGTGTGGCTGCGGTCAAGTTCGGCACTGTCCAGCGCCTCCAGCGGATAGTCCCGCCGGCGTGTGCCGAGGCGCGATGTCCGGGTGATGCTGGCCAGCCCCGTCCCCGCATCCAGCCGGAGCCGCGTGCGCTCGGACAGGGCAATGTATCCCGCGATGAAGGCCCCGTTCAGCCCGACCAGCAGCACCAACGCGGTCAGGAACTCGCCGCCGATCAGATTGGCAAGCCCGATCAGCGTGATCGGCAGGACAGGCAGCATGACGAACCACAGGATGAAGCGCGGTATCCCAAGTTCCAGTTCCAGCAGATCGGGCGTATTCGTCTCGATGCTCATGAGGGGCCCGTTCGTTCGCGGCGGGACAGCCAGCCATTGATGAGGCCCGTCAGATTCGCCACCTCCTCGGGGTCCGGCCGGAACATCGGCACGACGATCTCACGCCGCTCCGGTCCCGATCCGCATATTAGGACCAGCCGGGTCTCATCGTTTCCCGCAGCCGTTCCATATTGCGCGACGCTTTCCACCTTGTGCAGGTCCGCGAGGGCGCATGTCTCTTCGCGTCGCCCGCGCAACGTGGTCACGCGCAGTCGGGCAAGCACGGCATCGCGATCCAGGCGCAACTGTGTCAGTTGCACCACCTCGTGCAGGTAAAGCCAGCCGATCAGGCCCACCATGGCCAGCACGATGATCCCCGTTCCGGTGGCACCATCCACGATTGCCGCGAGGCCCGCCGCGATCGCCACCAGGATCGCCACTGCGGCGATCGCAGCCCGCCGGATCGGACGGTTCTCGATCTCAAGCACGTTGTCGGAATCTTGCGTCACGCGCAGCGGATCAGCCAGAAATTCGGCCAGCGTCATGGGCCGGCACCCAACGACGTGTCGATCCGCCCCTCGACGTCGCGACAGTCGTCAGGGGCATCCCGGCGGCATAGGGTTGCCGAAAAATTGGCCTGGATGCGGCGTTCATCCTCAAGGTCCAGCAGGTCGATCGACATCTGCGGTGACTCGTCCTCGCTTTCCCAGACCGCGCCTGCCAACGCCCCGCGATCGGGCCGTATTTCGATGGTTAGACCGGCGGGCGGCGTATCTCCGGAAGGCTTACCGTGAAAGATCAGGCCGATGGAAATGCTGCCGTCACCAAGCGCATGCAGTTCGATCATGGTCAGCGGACCGATATCGGTGATCTGCACCATCGCCGAGCCATCATCCTGACGCAGCACCTTCCAATTCAATTCTTCACCGTCCAGGTTTGCTCTGATCTCGCCGATGGCCTCCAATGCACCAGCCGGGGTTGCGAAGCTGAGGGCCAGGAGAAGCGGGATAAGCACCTTCATTGTCATTCCTATCGGCTGATCAGTTGTTCACGGACTCCCCGCGCCGAATTGCGTTTTGTTCCCATCGCCTCATTGGCCGAGAAGAAACTGATGATCCCGTCCGAGCGCCGCGCACCGGACCCGAATTGCCATTCGAATTGCGGCGCCGAGGCAATCTGGCAATCCTGAACCAACGCCCATTCGAAGGGCTCTGCGGGAGGCTCGGAACCCGTTGAAGTCAACATATGAAACTGCGGGTCCATTGGTTCGCCACGCACAAAGTCAAAGCGCAGCGGCTTGTTCCCACCTCGAACCGGCACCAGCTCAGTCTGAATGCCGTCCTGACCCATATACAAACGGTTGCGGTTCCGATCATAGATGATCTCGAAAGTGCTCTCCTGAACGCCTATTGCCACACTTGTTCCGATGGCGGATTCGGTCCACGTTCCCGCGATCAGCGGACCTATCTGTCGCAGGTCAAAATTGCCCGCCCGGTGGACGTCAGCATGGCAGACTGGGTTGGGCGGCTCACCGGCCAGTGCTGAAGCTGCCGTAGCGATCAGCAGGGCCGCAGTTCGGGCCAAGGCGCGTCCAGCCATTTCAGTCAAGCTCATCAAGCCGGGTGTCGAAGCTGAAAGTGACAGGCCGGGTTTCGGAAGCGGGGCCGCCGCTGACTTGCCCGGTGAGCGTACCCTTCAAGGCGACGATCCCGTCGCCCGGCGTGAACTCGTCCAGTGTCAGTGTCAGGCTGTCCTGATCGCCGCTCCAGTTCCGTCCCATGTCGCGAGCAAAGGTGATCGTCAACGCCACCTCGCTTGGGGCGGGCAATTCGCCGTTGATCACCAGTTCCAGATTGACCGGTCCCAGATCGCCCTCCATCTGTGCGGCAAGGAGTGAGACATCGGCGTAGTTGCCGATGACTGTCGCGCCGGACAACTCAGGGGCAACGGTCAGTTCCAGCGGTTGATCGCCGAAACTGCCGGTAACCAGCCCACCCGGTTCGTCGGCCAGCGCCGGCAGCGCCAGCAGGGCGATCAGAAGGGGGGCGCCTGCCCGGTACATGGTCGAGAAAATGGACAAGTGCCGTTCCTCCTGTTGTTTAATCCCGAGTATATCTTTGCTCATGACTGGCGGCCCCGTTCGTTTGAACGGGGAACGTGCGGTCTTTTGTGCTAAAGTTGCACAGGAACCGGGTTTTTACGTCAGGTTGTGGTGATGAACTTGCGGCATCGCATCGCTCGAACCGCGCTGATCGCAGCGCTTTTGCTCAGCTCCGTGCCGGCGGCCGCCGAGAACGTTCTGCTGACCCTGACCGGGGCGGTCACGGATGGCAGGGTGGAGCTGACGCGCGCGGATTTCGATGCGATGGACTGGCATGAGTTTGCCACATCGACCAGCGTCACAGATCACCAGCCAGAGTTTCGCGGCGTGCTGATGCGCGACATCCTTGCCCACGCCGGGGCCGAGGGCAGCCAAGTGCGCGCCGCGGCATTGAACGATTATGTCGTCGATATCCCCATTGAGGATTTTTACCAGTTTGACGTTCTGGCCGCGCTTTACATGGATGGTGTACCTTTGACCCCGCGCGACAAGGGCCCGGTCTGGATCGTCTACCCGCGCGACGATCATGGGGTCCTGGCCGATATCCGCTATGACATGCGATGGGTCTGGCAGCTTGTCGCGCTGCATGTGCAATGACCACCCGCCAAGAGTGGATACGATATCTGGGGCTGGGCGGTCTGGTTCTGGTCTGCCTGGGCCTTCTGGGTCTGGCTGCGTGGCAGCTAGTTCAGTTGGAACGTCAGATGCGGATCGGTGCGAGCGAAAACATGATCTGGGTCTTTGGCCAGGCACAGATCGAGGCTTTGAATCTCGCGCTCACGCTTTCTGACGAGGCGGCGGCGCAACAGATTCAGACCCGTTTTGACGTCTTGCTTTCCCGGCTGACGCTGCTGGAAGAGGGTCCACAACGCCGCTTTCTCGAAGATGCGGGGGTTTCCGAAACGCTTGCTGATTGGCGCAGCGGCCTTCTGGCGCTTGACCCCGCGCAGGGGGCCGATATGGCCGCGCTGCGGGCGCATGTCACGGCGCTGGTCGCGGCGCTGCGGGGCAAGGCCAGTCTGGTAATGTCCCACGAATGGCAGATTCAGGCTGAGCGGCTGGACCGTCTGGGACATCTGCACCGGCTTGCGCTGGTGTCGGTACTGGGAGCTGCATTGGCGGGACTGGGATTGGCCGCGATCCTGATCGATCGCGAAAGGCGGTTGATGAGGGGACGGCTGGATCGCCTCCGGGCTGAAAAGCTGGCCGGCGATCTGGAGCGAGAACGCGAAACCTCCGAAAACCACCGCCGATTCGCCGATCTGATTGCCCATCAACTCCGCACGCCGCTGGCTGTGATCGACAGCGCCATGCACCGCCTGACCCGGCGCGGCGGGCCGGTTTCGCCGGAATTGGTTTCGGAAAAGGCGGCCGTCTCGCGCGAGGCGGTTGCGC
Organism: Ruixingdingia sedimenti; assembly: GCF_031432425.1. Lineage (NCBI taxonomy): Bacteria > Pseudomonadati > Pseudomonadota > Alphaproteobacteria > Rhodobacterales > Paracoccaceae > Ruixingdingia > Ruixingdingia sedimenti. The sequence goes on from NZ_JAVKPH010000039.1 coordinate 23,985, forward strand.
GGCTCGTGAAGCTGACGGATACCGCCCTGATGATGTCACGGCTGGAACGTGACGGAGTTCTTCCCCATCTCGGTGCTCATGACCTGCATGATCTGGCGGCCGCGGTCATTGACGACCTGATGGTGGCGCAGGGCCGCAACCCGTCCCGTATCCGGCCGCCGGCGCAGGCAGCGCCGATGGTCGCGCTCTGCGATCCGGCGTTGACCGGCGAAATCCTGTCCAACCTGCTCCGCAATGCGCTTTTGTATTCTCCTCTCGATTGCCGCGTCGATGTCGAGGTGTCGCAATCGCAGACTCACATCGTCTGCCGGATCGAGGACCGGGGGAGAGGCATGTCGCCTGAAGAGATCGCACGCGCCTTCGACAGGTTCCACCGTGGGAGTGGGCACGAAACCCTGCCTGGCTCTGGGCTGGGGCTGACGCTTGCGCGCCATCTTGCCCGGATGCAGGGAGGTGATGTGAACCTGACACAGCGTGCCGGAGGCGGTCTGACCGCCGCGCTTTACCTGCCGAGGGAGGTCTCCGCATGACCGCGCCACTGATCCTGTGCGTGGAGGACGAGCCGTCGCTGCGCGACGATATCGCGTTCGAACTGCACGAGGCCGGCTATGCCGTGGCGGCTGCCGCTGATGCGCGTGAGGCGCTGGCCATTCTGGAAAGCCGGCGCCCCGATCTGATCCTGTGCGACATCCTGATGCCCGGCATGGATGGAAGAGGGTTCATATCCCATTTGCGCAAGACTCACCCCGATCTCGACGACGTGCCCTTCGTCTTCCTGACCGCCCTGTCTTCACGCCAGCAGATGATCGACGGGCGCATTGCTGGGGCCGACGACTATCTGACCAAGCCCATTGACTACGACCTGTTGCGTGCGACCGTAGAATCGCGCCTGAAGCGGATGCAGCGGTTACGCGCAATGCCGGGAGACCGTTCCGGTCTGACCGCGCTCGATCGCCTGGCCATCGGCGTGGTGCTGCTCGACGCCAATGGCGGAGTGGTCCATGCCAATCCTCTCGCCCGGCGCCTGTCGGACGAGGCTGGCATCGTGCTTGGCGGGCGCATCACCACCGGCGGTGAGGATGGCCGGAAACTGACCGCGCTGATCGCTGCGCTGATTTCGGATGAAGGGATGGCTACGGCTGGCCTGCGTCTAGACAGGCGCCAACTCGTGGTCGCAGGGATGTCGCTTCCGGCGCGCGCCCACCATGATGAGGCGGTTGCCATGCTGATACTGAGCGGCGGCGATGGTCAGCCTCCTCTGGACAATACGACTCTTGGCCAGCTGTTCGACTTGACCCCGATGGAAGCCCAGGTCGCGCATTTGCTGGCCGAAGGACTGCGCCGTAGCCAGATAGCGGACCGGTTGACGATCTCGGGCACGACGGTCGCCTTTCATCTGCGAAACATCTTCGCCAAGACCGGCGTACAAAGGCAGGCGGAACTAGTGGCGTTGATTCTGTCTGTTCCGCTGGCGCAGCACTGCGAAATGTAAAGTCTCCGCGTCACCCACCGTCGGTCACGCCGGCTCGCTATGTCTCGGCCTACACAGGATATCGTACGCGCCGAGCTTCCTTTGAGAAACCCCTGACTAGAGTGCTGGGAGCACTGAATTTGGGCATTTCTTAAAGACCCATATAGCGTGTGCTTTGGAAAGGTGCCATTATAGGCGTCATGGTGGCCGAACGAGCACAAAACCTGAAGAAGGTCCTTGATGCAGTGCCCTCCGGGTATCTGGTCGATGCAGCATGGCTTACCGCGCATGGCATCGCCTACGAGACCTTTCGTGACTACGTCAAGCGCGGCTGGCTCGAGCGTCTGACCCGCGGCGTTTTCCGTCGCCCGTCACCGGGCGCTTCTGCGTCGGATACGATCGATTGGAAGATCTGCCTGCTCTCGGTCCAGCAGATCATGCGCTACGATGTCCATGTCGGCGGTATGACCGCGCTCACCCAGCAGGGTCACGGCCACTATCTGCGTCTGGGCGGCAACGCCCCGGTATGGACTTACGGTGAAGCCATACCGAACTGGCTTTCGAAGCTGCCGCTGAATGCGCCGATTGAGACGCGCAACAGGTCCCTCTTTGCCGATCCGCAGCTTGGTCTTCCCGATGACAGCACGGGTGCAGGGCAAACCGTTCCCTGGGACTGGCAACTCAGGATGTCGTCTCCCGAACGGGCGATCATGGAAGCCATGGACGAGTTGCCCGACCACGAGAGCTTCCACAATCTCGACATGGTGTTCGAGAGCCTGACGACGCTGCGCCCGAAGATGCTGGCGGCGCTGCTGCGCAGTTGCAGGAAGATCAAGGTGAAGCGGCTGTTCTTCGTTTTTGCTGATCGCCACGATCATCCCTGGCGCAAACGTCTTGATCCCGCGGAGTTCAACCTCGGCCGTGGCGACCGCGCTCTGGTCAAGGGTGGCAGGATACACCCGCGCTACCGCATCGTGGTGCCGGAGGAGTTTGTAGCGACCGGGGCCGGCGATGGCGCGTGAGGATTATGAAGCCCAGGTCGCGCTGCTCATGCGCTTGCTCCCGCATGTTGCCAAGGAAAAGGTGTTCGCGCTCAAAGGCGGCACGGCAATCAACCTGTTCTACCGTGATCTGCCTCGTCTGTCGGTCGACATCGATCTGACCTATCTGCCGATCAAGGATCGTGGCGAAAGCCTCGCAGAGATCAACGAAGCGATGGACCGCATGGACGCCGCCATCGAAGGCAGCATAGCCGGTGCGAAGACGCAGCGCATCCAGGGTGGGGGAGGGGGTGCCACTCGCGTTCTCGCTCGTCTGGGCGGCGCCGAGATCAAGATCGAGACATCGCCTGTCATGCGCGGCGTCGTGCATGATCCCGAGATGCGTCCGGTGTCAGATGCGGTGGCGGATGAATTTGGTTATGCGGAGATGCAGGTCGTTTCCTTCGAAGACCTGTTCGGCGGCAAGTTGCACGCCGCAGTAGATCGTCAGCATCCGCGTGATCTTTACGACATCAAGCTGCTCTATGAAAATGAAGGTCTGACAGAGGATCTGTTCCGGACCTTCCTGATCTACATCGCCTGCTCATCGCGCCCGGCGCATGAACTGCTGGACCCGAACTTCATCGACCTTGACGAGCCCTATACGAAAGAGTTCGAGGGCATGACGAAGGTGCGTGCCAACCTCGACGACCTTCTCGAAACACGAGAGCGGCTGGTAGCGGATATCCGGTCTCGTCTCGACGAAAAGGTCAGGACGTTTCTCCTGAGGCTGCATGACGGCACGCCTGACTTCGGCGTGATCGAGAGGCTGCGGGCGGCCGACCTGCCTGCGGTTCGTTGGAAGCTGATCAATTTAAGGAAGCTGAAGAGCGATAACCCGGCCAAACATGCGGAGCACCGATTGGCGCTGGAAGCGCTGTTCAGTTAGTCTCCAATACGGCTGTCGCTCCGTTTGGGGACTGACCGGTCTTTGTCAAATGAGAGGCATGGATAGTTCGAAAGCTGGGTTTCCCAAACGGCTCCAATGAGTTACATTAAGCGGCGAGTTTGGGGATCTGGCGTTCGACCAATCGCAAGTATCGTTGGTTGCGCGCCCCCGCAACCAAAATCCTTCGCGTTTCCAAACGCTTATACGCCGCCCCTCGGGGCGGTGTTTGCATTTCCAAGGCCCGTGGAAGCACTGTAAGCGCGACGCTGATCCCCTCCTGCCGCTTCTGATCTGACCGGGCCATTCTCCGGGCGCATGAGCGTTGGAGGTG